>NZ_JBKFTO010000009.1:0-256984 GCF_050432925.1 Pseudomonas sp. 18175
GAAGCGGCCCTAAACCTTACACCGCGCAGTGCCTGGCACTACACGGCGTTCTCATTCGGGCTGCTTCGCAGCCCAGCGCGGGGCAAGCCCGCTCACCACAGAGGCCGTGTTGCACTTAACGAACTGGCATTCAGGCGTTCAGACGCACCTGTTTTTCCAACTCGGCCTTAAGGCCCGGCTCAAGCTTGAGCTGCCGGGCGAGTTCGTCGAGGTAGGCCTTTTCCATAAAGTTTTCCTCATCCACCAGCATGACGCTGGCGATGTACATCTCGGCGGCCATTTCCGGGGTGTTCGCGGCGCGGGCCACGTCGGCTGGGTCGAGGGGTTTGTTGAGTTCGGCGTGCAGCCAGTTTTGCAGTTCGCGGTCGTTATCCAACTTGGTGAACTCGCCTTCGATCAGCGTGCGTTCGCGCTCGTCGACGTGTCCATCGGCCTTGGCGGCGGCGACCAGGGCCTTGAGGATGGCCTGGCTGTGTTGCTCAACCTGGGCCGGTGGCAGGCGGTCGATGGTTTGCGGCTCGCCTTTGGGCGCATTGGCCTGTTGCGCCTGCCAGTTGCCGTAAGCCTTGTAGGCAATGACGCCCAACGCCGCCAGACCGCCATAGGTGAGAGCCTTGCCACCGAATTTGCGGGCTTTCTTGTTGCCCAGCAGCAGGCCCATGGCGCCGGCCGCCAGGGCACCACCGCCCGCGCCACCGAGCAAGCTTCCCAGGCCACCACCGCCGAGCAAGCCGCCCAGCGCACCTTTATCGTCCTGTTTACTCTGGCCGCCGGCCTTGTTTTGCAGCATGTCCTGGCCAGATTTGAGCAGTTGATCGAGCAATCCACGGGTATTCATTCGCGGCCTCCAGGCACTTGGGTTCGTAGGAGCAATAGGCCCCCAGCGTAAAACTAAGTGCCAAAAAACCCTGTTCTAGAGTGCTTCCAGATGTAACGCCGCTGACGTTCGCATAAATCGATATACACTCGGGCAAATCGATAAAAACACCCCACTGGTACTTCCAGCATGATGACGTTGCGTCAAATCCGGCATTTCATCGCCGTGGCCGAGACCGGCTCGATCTCTGCGGCCGCGCAAACCGCGTTTATTTCCCAGTCCACCCTGACCCTGGCGATCCAGCAACTGGAACAGGAAATCGGCGTCACCCTGTTCAACCGCCATGCCAAGGGTATGACCCTGACCCACCAGGGCCATCAGTTCCTGCGCCAGGCGCACCTGATCCTCGCGACTGTCGACAACGCCAAGCGCAGCCTGCAACAGAGCACCGACCAAGTGGCCGGGCAGTTGATCATCGGCGTGACCAGCCTGGTGGCCGGCTATTACCTGGCCGATTTGCTCACCCGTTTCCAGCGCGCCTACCCCAATGTGGAGATCCGCGTCATGGAGGATGAGCGCCCCTACATCGAGCACTTGCTGGTGAGCGGCGAGATCGATGTGGGCGTGCTGATCCTCTCCAACCTCGAAGACCGCCACGCCCTGCAAACCGAAGTGCTCACCCACTCGCCCCACCGCCTGTGGCTACCGGCGCAACACCCGCTGCTGGAGCACGACAGCATTAATCTCGCCGACGTGGCGCGTGAGCCGCTGATCCAGTTGAACGTGGATGAAATGGGCCAGAGCGCCCAACGCCTGTGGACCGGCGCGGGCCTGCAACCGCGCGTCACCCTGCGCACGGCGTCCACCGAAGCGGTGCGAAGCCTGGTGGCGGCGGGCCTGGGCGTGTCGATCCAACCGGACATGACCTACCGCCCCTGGTCACTTGAGGGCGACATTATTGAAGCACGGCCCATTGCTGACCTTAGCCAGACCCTCGACGTCGGCCTGGCCTGGCGCCGTGGCACGGCGCGGCCTGCGCTGGTAGACCCGTTCCTCACGGTAGCCCGCGAACAGCCCCACCCACGCAAGCCATCTATTTAATCGAATGCTGCATTCAGTATTTAGTATTTGTTGACCTCGCGCTTGACCACTAGTCTCTGCTGATCCCGTAGGAGAAGGTCAGGCGCCTCGTAAGAGAACGCCCATGATCGAACAACAAAAGAGATCGCGAAAAATGTCCGGCGCGCCCACCCCGCTGCTTACTGCGTTGCTGATCGACGGCGAACTGGTCCAGGGCCAGGGTTTCGTCGAGCCGATCCTCAATCCGGCCACCGGCGAAGTACTGACCCAGATCGCTGAAGCCAGCACCGAGCAGGTCGAAGCCGCGATCCTTGCCGCCTACCGTGCCTTTACCGGCTGGTCGCGCACCACGCCGCAGCAACGTTCGAACATTCTGCTGGCCATCGCCGACGCCATCGAACAACAAGCCGACTACCTGGCCCGCCTGGAATCCCTGAACTGCGGCAAGCCATTGCACTTGGCGCGCCAGGATGACTTGAGTGCCACGGTGGACGTGTTCCGCTTCTTTGCCGGTGCCGTACGTTGCCAGACCGGCCAGCTCAGCGGCGAATACCTGCCGGGCTACACCAGCATGGTGCGCCGAGACCCAATCGGTGTGGTGGCGTCAATTGCGCCGTGGAACTACCCGTTGATGATGGCCGCGTGGAAGATCGCGCCAGCGCTGGCCGCCGGTAATACCCTGGTGTTCAAGCCGTCGGAACACACGCCGCTGTCGATCCTGGCGCTGGCCCCTGCCCTCAGCCAACTGCTGCCGCGCGGCGTGATCAACATCTTGTGTGGCGGTGGCGAAGGCGTGGGCAGTCATCTGGTCAGCCATCCCAAAGTGCGCATGGTCTCGCTGACCGGCGATATCGTCACCGGGCAGAAGATCCTGCAAGCCGCGTCCAAGACCCTGAAGCGCACGCACCTGGAACTGGGCGGCAAGGCGCCGGTGATCGTGTGCAACGACGCCGACCTGCAAGCGGTGGTCGAAGGCGTACGCGCCTATGGTTACTACAACGCCGGCCAGGATTGCACCGCCGCGTGCCGCATCTACGCCCAGGCGGGGATCCACGACACGTTGGTCGCCGAGTTGGGGGCGGCGGTCAGCAGCCTGCGTTTTGCCGGCAAGCGTGACGCCGACAACGAACTCGGCCCGCTGATCAGCACGCGCCAACGCGACCGCGTGGCCAGTTTTGTCGAACGCGCCCTCGGCCAGCCGCACATCGAACGCATCACCGGTGCCGCCGTGCATTCCGGTGCGGGCTTCTATTACCAGCCCACCCTGCTCGCTGGTTGCAAGCAAAGCGATGAAATCGTGCAGCGCGAAGTGTTCGGCCCAGTGGTCACCGTGACCCGCTTCGAAGAACTGGAACAGGCGGTGGACTGGGCCAACGACTCCGAATACGGCCTGGCCTCCTCGGTCTGGACCCAAAACCTGGACAAGGCCATGCAAGTGGCGGCGCGCCTGCAATACGGCTGCACTTGGATCAACAGCCACTTCATGCTGGTGAGTGAAATGCCACACGGCGGGTTGAAGCGCTCAGGGTATGGGAAGGATCTGTCCAGCGATTCGCTACAGGACTACAGCGTGGTGCGCCACATCATGGCGCGCCACGGCCAGCATCTCTAAAAACAACAACTAAGCTTTTTGCGTGACCGGTTTCACACACTGCCCCGACCATAATTAAAGAAGAGGGAACCCCTATGTCCGCGCACACGACCGCACTGCTCAGTGCCTTGACTACCGCGCTGCTGGCCAGCGCCAGCCTGCAGGCTGCCGAACCGCTCAAAGCGGTCGGTGCCGGCGAAGGCCAGTTGGATATCGTCGCCTGGCCCGGCTATATCGAGCGGGGCGAAAGCGACAAGGCCTACGACTGGGTTACCGGTTTCGAGAAGGAAACCGGCTGCAAAGTGAATGTGAAAACCGCCGCCACCTCGGACGAAATGGTCAGCCTGATGGCCAAGGGCGGTTATGACCTGGTGACCGCATCCGGCGATGCGTCGCTGCGCCTGATCGGCGGCAAGCGCGTGCAACCGATCAACACCGCATTGATCCCCAACTGGAAGTCCATCGACCCGCGCCTCAAGGATGCGCCGTGGTACGTGGTCGGCCAGCAGACCTACGGCACCCCGTACCAGTGGGGCCCGAACGTGTTGATGTACAACACCAACGTGTTCACAACCCCGCCCACCAGTTGGAACGTGCTGTTCGAGGCGCAAAACCTGCCAGACGGCAAGCCGAACAAAGGCCGCGTGCAAGCCTATGACGGCCCGATCTACATCGCCGACGCGGCGCTGTACCTCAAAAGCGCCAAGCCGGAATTGGGCATCCAGAACCCCTATGAATTGACCGAAACCCAGTACAAAGCCGTGCTCGACCTGTTGCGCGTCCAGCAACCGTTGATCCACCGCTACTGGCACGACACCACCGTGCAAATGAGTGACTTCAAAAACGAAGGCGTGGTGGCCTCCAGCGCCTGGCCGTACCAGGTCAACGGCTTGCAGAACGAGAAACAGCCGATCGCTTCGACCATCCCCAAGGAAGGCGCCACCGGCTGGGCCGACACCACCATGTTGCACAGCGAGGCCAAGCACCCCAACTGCGCCTACAAGTGGATGGATTGGTCGCTGCAACCCAAGGTTCAGGGCGATGTGGCGGCATGGTTCGGCTCGCTGCCGGCGGTGCCTGCGGCGTGTAAAGAAAGCGAACTGTTGGGTGCCGAAGGGTGCAAGACCAACGGTTTCGACCAGTTCGACAAGATCGCCTTCTGGAAAACCCCGCAGGCTGAAGGCGGCAAGTTCGTGCCGTATAGCCGTTGGACCCAGGATTACATTGCGATCATGGGTGGGCGCTGAGGTGTCACTGGCGACCTGAATCCAATGTGGGAGCGGGCTTGCTCGCGAATGCGGTGTGTCAGTTGACACATGTATGTCTGATGTACCGCATTCGCGAGCAAGCCCGCTCCCACATTTGGACCGAGTCAGATTCAGAACCGAGTTTACTGTCCAGAAGCCTCACCGGGCCGCTGCGACGACCCCTGCTTTTTCGGAGCTCCGCACCATGACGCTTGCAGTTCAATTCACTCACGTCAGCCGTCACTTCGGCGATGTCAAAGCCGTGGACCGGGTCTCCATTGATATCCAGGACGGCGAGTTCTTTTCCATGCTCGGCCCCTCTGGGTCCGGCAAGACCACCTGCCTGCGCCTGATCGCTGGGTTCGAGCAACCCAGCGCGGGCTCGATCCGCATCCATGGCGCCGAAGCCGCCGGTTTGCCGCCGTACCAGCGCGATGTGAACACGGTGTTCCAGGACTACGCGCTGTTCCCCCATATGAATGTGCGCGACAACGTGGCCTATGGCCTGAAAGTCAAAGGCGTGGCCAAGGCCGAACGCCTCAATCGCGCCGAAGAAGCCTTGGGCATGGTCGCCCTCAACGGCTACGGCGACCGCAAGCCGGTGCAGCTCTCCGGCGGCCAGCGCCAGCGCGTGGCCCTGGCCCGTGCGCTGGTCAATCGCCCACGGGTACTGCTGTTGGATGAACCGCTGGGGGCGCTTGACCTCAAGCTTCGCGAGCAGATGCAAAGCGAACTGAAAAAGCTGCAACGCCAGCTGGGCATCACCTTTATTTTCGTGACCCACGACCAGACCGAAGCGCTGTCGATGTCCGACCGTGTGGCGGTGTTCAACAAGGGCCGTATCGAGCAGGTCGACACCCCGCGCAACCTGTACATGAAGCCGGCCACGGCGTTTGTCGCCGAGTTCGTCGGCACCTCCAACGTGATTCGCGGCGAGTTGGCCCAACGTCTCAGCGGCAGCACCCAACCCTTCTCGATTCGGCCCGAACACGTACGCTTTGCCGAAGGCCCGTTGGGTGCCAACGACGTAGAAATCAGCGGTGTGCTGCACGACATCCAATACCAGGGCAGCGCCACCCGCTACGAGCTGACACTGGAAAACGGCCAGACGCTGAATATCAGCCAGGCCAACCACCAATGGCTGGACATCAGCTGCGGCCACCAGATCGGCCAGCCGATCACCGCCCGTTGGGCGCGCGAAGCCATGACCCCGCTGACCGACAGCGCAGGCGAGGTGTGACATGAGCCCTGCCCTTTCCCAAGCGCCGATGCGCAGGTTTTCCAACCTGCTGTACCGCAAGCCCAACCTGTACCTGGCGATGTTGCTGGTACCGCCACTGATCTGGTTCGGCGCGATTTACCTGGGCTCGTTGCTGACCTTGCTGTGGCAAGGTTTCTACACCTTCGATGACTTCACCATGGCGGTCACCCCGGACCTGACCCTGGCCAACTTCGCCGCGCTGTTCCAGCCGTCGAACTTCGACATCATCCTGCGCACCTTGAGCATGGCGATTGGGGTGTCCATCGCCAGCGCCATCGTCGCCTTTCCCATCGCCTACTACATGGCGCGCTACACCACGGGCAAGACCAAGGCGTTTTTCTACATCGCCGTGATGATGCCGATGTGGGCCAGCTACATCGTCAAGGCGTACGCCTGGACCTTGCTGCTGGCCAAGGGCGGCGTGGCGCAATGGTTTGTGCAGCACCTGGGGCTGGAGCCGGTGTTGCAGTTCGTGTTGGGCATTCCCGGTGTGGGTGGCAGCACCCTGAGCACCTCGCACCTGGGGCGGTTCATGGTGTTCGTCTATATCTGGCTGCCGTTCATGATTCTTCCGATCCAGGCGTCACTTGAGCGGTTGCCGCCGTCGTTGCTGCAAGCCTCGGCCGACCTTGGCGCGAAGCCGCGCCAGACCTTCCTGCAGGTGATTCTGCCGTTGTCGGTGCCGGGGATTGCCGCCGGTTCCATCTTCACGTTCTCGCTGACCCTGGGGGATTTCATCGTGCCGCAGCTGGTGGGCCCGCCGGGGTACTTCGTCGGCGGCATGGTGTACGCCCAGCAAGGCGCCATCGGCAATATGCCCATGGCGGCGGCGTTCACCCTGGTGCCCATCGTGCTGATCGCGATCTACCTGTCCATCGTCAAACGCCTGGGGGCCTTCGATGCACTCTGACAAAGCGTCTATCGGTTTGCGCATTGCCGCCTGGGGCGGGTTGGTGTTTTTGCACTTCCCGATCCTGATCATCTTCCTCTACGCCTTCAACACCGAAGAAGCCGCGTTCAGCTTTCCACCCCAGGGTTTCACCTTGAAGTGGTTCAGCGTGGCCTTTGCGCGGCCGGACGTGCTGGAGGCGATCAAGCTGTCATTGCAGATCGCGGCCATCGCCACGTTGATTGCCATGGTGCTGGGTACGCTGGCCTCGGCGGCGTTGTATCGCCGGGAGTTCTTCGGCAAGCAAGGCGTGTCGCTGATGCTGATCCTGCCGATTGCGCTGCCGGGGATCATCACCGGTATCGCGTTGCTGGCGACCTTCAAGACCCTGGGCATCGAGCCCGGCATGTTCACCATCATCGTCGGCCACGCGACCTTCTGCGTGGTGATCGTCTACAACAACGTCATCGCCCGCCTGCGCCGCACCTCCCACAGCCTCATCGAAGCCTCGATGGACCTGGGCGCCGACGGCTGGCAGACCTTTCGCTACATCATCCTGCCCAACCTGGGCTCGGCACTGCTGGCCGGCGGCATGCTCGCCTTTGCGCTGTCGTTCGACGAAATCATCGTCACCACCTTCACCGCCGGCCATGAACGCACCTTGCCGCTGTGGCTGCTCAACCAACTGAGCCGCCCACGGGATGTGCCGGTGACCAACGTGGTCGCCATGCTGGTGATGCTGGTGACGATGTTCCCGATTCTCGGTGCCTACTACCTGACACGCGGTGGTGAAAGCGTGGCCGGTAGTGGCGGTAAATAACGGTTTTTTCAAGGAGCCAATCCCATGCAATTCCAGTTTCTACTTCCTACCAAAATTGTCATGGAGCCCGGCCTGCGTGCACGTACCGCCGAGCATTTGCAGCCGCTGGGGCTCAAACATGTGTTGCTGGTGACCGATGCCGGGGTGAAAAACGCCGGCCTGCTGGAAGACATCTACACCAGCCTGAACCAAGCGGGCATTCGCTTCGATGAAATCAGCGACGTCAAGCCCAACCCCCGCAGCGAGGACTGCAACCGCGCCGCCGAGCGCTTTCGCAACACCGGCATCGACGGCCTGCTGGCCGTGGGCGGCGGCAGTGCGATGGACGCGGCCAAGGCCATCAGCGTGCTGTTGACCCACGAAGGCAAGGTTGAAGACTACGAAGGCGCGTTCACCCTCAAGCATGCGGTACTGCCGATTGTCGCCATCCCCACCACCGCCGGCACCGGCAGCGAAGTGACGTTCTTCTCGGTGATCACCGACACCCAGCGCCACTTCAAAATGAGCCTGCTGGACTACCGCCTCGGCCCGGTATTGGCGCTGCTGGACTCCAACATCACTGCCACCCTGCCACCGGCCATTGCCGCCAGCACCGGGATGGATGCACTGACCCACGCCATCGAGGCCTACACCGGCAAGCCGGCCAACCCCATCAGCGATGGCCTGGCCCTGCATGCGATCCGCCTGATCAGCCGTCATCTGCTGCCCGCCGTGCGCGAGCCCGACAACCTCAACGCCCGCGAACAGATGCTGGTGGCCAGCCTGATTGCCGGCATGGCCTTCGGCAACGCCGACATCGCCAGTGTGCACTGCATCTCTGAAGCCATCGGCGGCATGTACGACACGCCCCATGGCGTGGGCAACGCGATTTTCCTACCGTTCGTGTTCAGCCATAACCGCGATGCCGACCTGGAACGGCACGCCGATGTGGCCTACGCGCTGGGTATCGACCCCAACCTCAACGCCGCCGACGCCGCGCAAGCAGCGGTGGAGCGGCTGTTCAACATGAGCCGGGAATTGGGCATTCCGAGTTTCAGCGAGGTGAAGGGCGTGCGTGAGGAAGACTTCCTGACCATCGCCGAAAAGTCCAAGAGCAATATTTCCGATGCCAGTAACGCCAAGCCCATGACCGTGGAGAGTTATCTCCAAGTCATCCGCGACGCCTTTCATTACGCCTCCTGACATTAAGAGCCTTCGCAATGAGCACTGACACTGAACATTTGAAACGAACCCTCGGCCCGGTTTCCGTGGTGCTGTTTGGCCTGGCCTTTATTGCCCCGCTGATTGTATTCGGCACCTACGGCGTGATCGCCGAGGCCAGCCAGAACACCGTGGCGCTGTCCTACCTAGTGGCCTCCATCGGGGTATTTTTCACCGCGTTGAGCTACGGGCGCATGGTGCGCGTGTTTCCGGTGGCGGGCTCGGCCTACACCTACACGCGCAAAATGCTCAACGCCAACTTCGGCTTTATGGTGGGTTGGGCGGCGCTGCTGGATTACTTCTTTATCCCGATGCTGATCTGGCTGCTGGGCGCCAGCTACCTGGCCCTGGCCTTTCCCGATGTGCCGCAGTGGTGCTGGATCGCGGCGTTTATTGTGTCGACCACGCTGCTGAACATCCTTGGCATTCAGATCGCCAACCGCTTCAACATTTTTCTGATGCTGGTGCAGATCTCGATCATCGTGGTGTTTATCGCCCTGTGCTGGCACTACGTGTCGGCGGCCAATGGCGTGGGCGGCCTGTTGTCGGCCAAGCCGTTCTTCAATGCCCAAGTGCCGTTCTCGGCGACCATGGCGGGCGCGGCGATTGCGGCCTACTCGTTCCTGGGCTTCGATGCGTTGTCGACCTTGAGCGAAGAAACCGTCAACCCGAAAAAAACCATTCCCCAGGCAATCCTGCTGGTGGCCCTTATCGGCGGCACGGTGTATGTGGGTGCGGCGTACTTCATGTACATGGCGCACCCGCTGCCGGAGTTCGCCAATATCGACGGCGCCGCGTTCGAGATCGCCAAGATGATCGGCGGTGACCTGTTCTTCACCGTGGTATTGGCGGGCATCATCCTGGCGCACTTTGCCGCTGGCCTGTCCTTCCAGGCCAGCGTCGGGCGCCTGCTGTTTGCCTTGGGTCGCGACAACCTGTTGCCGCGTGCGCTGTTCGGCGTGCTGCACCCGCGCTTCAAGACCCCGGTGTTCAACATCCTGCTGGCCGGCGTGTTCGGGTTTGTCGGCCTGGGCCTGACCATCGCCACCGCCACGTCCCTGGTGAACTTCGGTGCGTTCCTGGCGTTTACCTCGGTGAACCTGTGCGCATTGAAATTGACCTTCGACAAGGTGGTTGGCGACCAGCCCGGCGTGTTTCGTGGCGTGATCTGCCCGTTGATCGGCGCCACCACCTCCGCGTGGATGCTGATCAGCCTGGACAAGGACGCGCTGATCCTCGGCTGCCTGTGGCTGCTGCTCGGCGGCCTGTACCTGGCGTTCATGACCCGCGCCTTCCAACGCCCGGCGCCGGAAGCTGCGCTCTGAATTTTGTGCAACAAGTGGAGAACCACCATGCAAATCAAACTCTTGATCAATGGCCAGTTGGTGGCCGGTGAAGGTCCGGCCCAGCCGGTGTTGAACCCGTCGCTAGGCCAAGTGATCGTGCAGATCAACGAGGCCAGCGAAGCCCAGGTGGATGCCGCCGTGCGTGCGGCGGATGCAGCCTTTGAAAGCTGGTCGCAGACTGCGCCCAAGGACCGATCCTTGCTGCTGCTGAAACTGGCAGACGCAATCGAAGCCCACGGCGAAGAACTGGCCAGGTTGGAGTCGGATAACTGCGGCAAGCCCTACAGCGCCGCGCTGAACGATGAGATTCCGGCAATTGCCGACGTGTTCCGCTTCTTTGCCGGGGCCAGCCGCTGCATGAGTGGCTCGGCCGGTGGCGAATACTTGCCGGGGCATACGTCGATGATCCGTCGTGACCCGGTGGGTGTGATCGCCTCGATTGCGCCGTGGAACTACCCGTTGATGATGGTCGCGTGGAAAATCGCCCCCGCCTTGGCCGCCGGTAATACCGTGGTGCTAAAACCGTCGGAACAAACCCCGCTGACGGCGTTGCGTTTGGTGGAGCTGGCATCGGAGATTTTCCCGGCGGGTGTACTCAACCTGGTGTTCGGCCGTGGGCCGACAGTGGGCAGCCCGCTGGTGAACCATCCGAAAGTGCGCATGGTGTCGTTGACCGGTTCCATCGCCACCGGCGCAAATATTATTTCCAGCACCGCCGACAGCGTGAAGCGCATGCACATGGAACTGGGCGGCAAGGCGCCGGTGATCATCTTCAATGACGCGGATATTGATGCCGCTGTGGAAGGCATTCGTACCTTTGGTTTCTACAATGCCGGGCAGGATTGCACGGCGGCGTGCCGGATTTATGCCCAGGCCGGCATCTACGATGCGTTCGTCGAGAAGCTTGGCGCGGCGGTGGCAAGCATCAAGTACGGTTTGCAGGATGACCCGGCTACCGAGTTGGGCCCGCTGATTACCGCGCAACATCGCGACCGGGTCGCCGGTTTTGTCGAGCGCGCTGTGGCGCAGCCGCATATTCGCCTGGTAACAGGTGGCAAGGCGGTGGCGGGCGATGGGTTCTTCTTTGAGCCAACCGTGCTGGCCGATGCGCAGCAGGACGATGAGATTGTGCGCCGCGAGGTGTTCGGGCCGGTGGTGTCGGTAACCCCGTTCAGCGATGAGGCGCAGGTGCTGGGCTGGGCCAACGATTCGGACTACGGGCTGGCGTCGTCGGTGTGGACCGCCGATGTGGGGCGCGCCCATCGGCTGGCGGCGCGCTTGCAGTACGGCTGCACCTGGGTGAATACCCACTTCATGCTGGTCAGTGAGATGCCCCACGGCGGTCAGAAACTGTCGGGGTATGGCAAGGATATGTCGATGTATGGGTTGGAGGACTACACCAGCGTACGGCACGTAATGTTCAAGCACTGATGGCCACTTTGTAGTGAGCGGGCTTGCCCCGCGCTGGGCGGCTTCGCCACCCAGCGCGGGGCAAGCCCGCTCACTACAAATCGCGTAAAGCGTCGATCACGCCACCTGCTTGATCCCAGCCTTGGCTTCCAGCTCACGTACCAGCGGCAACACGCGCTTGCCGAAGTACTCCACTTCTTCCTGAAAGTGCAGGAAACCCGCCAGCACCAAATCCACGCCCACGGCCTTGAGCGCGACAATGCGCTCGGCGATCTGCTGTGGCGTGCCGATCAGGTTGGTCTTGAAGCCATNGGAAACGTCTTGTTTCACATGCAACGCCATCACCCCGCTATCAATCATTTTTCCTACGTCATCGAACCGCTTAAGCTATCCGGCGTCTGTTTATTGTCCGTTGCGTTTGGCCGAAGGCATGTCCGAACCGTAATTTCTTATCCGCTACGCGCCAGGAACGGCGCGGGATTTGCTCACGACAGGTTGTCTCTATGCACCGCAGGAATTTGCTCAAAGCGTCCATGGCCATTGCGGCTTACACCGGTTTATCGGCCAGCGGCCTGCTCGCCGCACAGGCGTGGGCCGGGAACCGTGCTGCCGATGGCAAGGCCGTGTCGTTCGATTTTGAAACGCTCAAAGCCCAGGCCAAGCAACTGGCCGGCACCGCGTATAAAGACACCAAGCAAGTGCTGCCGCCCACGTTGGCGACCATGACTCCGCAGAATTTCAACGCCATCGGCTATGACGGCCAGCATTCACTGTGGAAAGAATTGAACGGTCAACTGGACGTGCAGTTCTTCCACGTGGGCATGGGTTTCAAGACGCCGGTGCGCATGCACAGCGTCGACCCCAAGACCCGCGCATCCCGCGAGGTGCATTTCCGCCCTTCACTGTTCAACTATGAAAAAACCACGGTGGACACCAAGCAGCTCACCGGCGACCTGGGTTTCTCTGGCTTCAAGCTGTTCAAGGCGCCGGAGTTGGATCGCCATGACGTGCTGTCGTTTCTTGGCGCCAGCTACTTCCGCGCAGTGGATTCCACCGGCCAATACGGCCTGTCCGCCCGTGGCCTGGCCATCGATACCTACGCGAAAAAGCGCGAGGAGTTCCCTGACTTCACGCAGTTCTGGTTCGAAACCCCAGACAAGGATGCTACCCGCTTCGTGGTCTACGCCCTGCTCGACTCGCCAAGCGCCACCGGTGCCTATCGCTTCGATATCGACTGCCAGGCCAACCAGGTGGTGATGGCCATCGATGCCCATATCAATGCGCGTACTACCATCGAACAACTGGGCATCGCACCGATGACCAGCATGTTCAGCTGTGGCACCCATGAGCGCCGCATGTGCGACACCATCCACCCACAAATCCACGACTCGGACCGCCTGGCCATGTGGCGCGGCAACGGCGAGTGGATCTGCCGTCCGCTGAACAACCCGGCCAAGTTGCAGTTCAACGCCTTCGCCGATAAAGACCCGAAAGGCTTCGGCCTGGTGCAGACCGACCATGAGTTCGCCAGCTACCAGGACACCGTGGACTGGTACAGCAAGCGCCCAAGCCTGTGGGTCGAGCCGACCACCGCCTGGGGCGAAGGCTCCATCGACCTGCTGGAAATCCCCACCACCGGCGAAACCCTGGACAACATCGTGGCCTTCTGGACCCCGAAAAAACCCGTGGCCGCTGGCGACTCGCTCAACTACGGCTACAAGCTGTACTGGAGCGCCCTGCCACCGGTAAGCACGCCGTTGGCGCAGGTCGATGCCACCCGTTCGGGCATGGGCGGTTTTACCGAAGGCTGGGCCCCGGGCGAGCACTACCCAGAGGTGTGGGCCCGTCGTTTTGCCGTGGACTTCAAGGGCGGCGGCCTGGATCGCCTGCCGGCCGGCACCGGGATCGAACCGGTGGTGACCTGTTCTCACGGTGAGGTGAAGGATTTCAGCGTGCTGGTGCTGGATAACATCAAGGGCTATCGCATTCTGTTTGACTGGTACCCCACCAGCGACAGCGTGGAGCCGGTGGAACTGCGTTTGTTTATCCGCACTCAGGACCGCACCTTGAGCGAGACCTGGTTGTACCAGTACTTCCCGCCGGCGCCAGAACAGCGTAAGTACAGCTGATGCAAAAAGTGGGAGCAGCAACTGCTCCCACTGTTTTAGAGGGTCTAGAACCGCGACACACTCCTCATCGCCCCAATCAGATACCGCATCGCTACCTGATCACTCTCGGTCAGCGCACGGTACTGCGCCACCAACTCTGCCTCTTCCAGACTCAACCTGCGGCCACGCAAGGACAACCTGCGGGTGAGAAATGACGCCACTGCACCCGCCACACCATAGGACTTGGCCATGGATTGCTACTCCTGATATCAATCAAACACTCCTGGTGCCCACCACCCGCCACCCGTGACGCGCAATGCCTCAGCGGGCAAACACACTGACTCCCTGGGCCAGAAATCAGACTCACCCTAAGCGTAGAAACTATCTCGCCCACTGTGGGATTTTTTTAGAGTATTCACTTAAAAAACTACTGCGGTAACAAATACCTACAGGCATATCTCACTCTACAGGTAATAAAAAACCCACCGGATAAGAGTGGGTTCTGGTGCAGCGTCTGTAGGCTCAATCCCTCAAGTCAGACTCATGGATCGGCTGATCACGGTGAGTGGCCCGTTGGTATTGTGCCGGCCAGATCGCCTTGCGGCCGCCCAGGTCATCGTCGGCATGCAGCGGCCAGTACGGATCACGCAGCAGCTCCCGAGCCAAAAAGATGATATCGGCCTGGCAAGTGCGCAGGATGTGCTCGGCCTGGGCCGGTTCGGTGATCATGCCAACGGTGCCGGTGGCGATGCCCGACTCCTTGCGCACACGCTCGGCAAAGCGTGTCTGGTAGCCGGGGCCGGTGGGGATTTCGGCATTGGCGGCAGTGCCGCCAGAGGACACGTCGATCAGGTCTACGCCGAGGTCTTTGAGGCGGCGCGCCAGCTCCACGGTTTCGTCGGGGTTCCAGCCGTCTTCCACCCAGTCGGTGGCGGACACCCGTACAAACAGCGGCAGCTCCTGGGGCCATACTTCGCGCACCGCTTGGGTAACCTGCAACACCAACCGGATACGGTTTTCAAACGAGCCGCCGTATTGGTCCTGGCGCTGGTTGCTGATGGGAGAGAGGAATTGATGCAGCAGGTAGCCATGGGCGGCGTGGATCTCGACCACCTCGAAACCGGCGGTCAACGCGCGTTTTGCAGCGGCGACAAAGTCGGCGATCACTTGCTGGATCTGCCCTGCATCCAATTGCTTGGGTTGGGTGTGCTGGGGGTCGAAAGCAATCGGCGATGGGCCCACCGGCGTCCAGCCACCGTCTTCGGGCTTGACGCTGCCGTGCTTGCCGATCCACGGCCGGTGGGTGCTGGCCTTGCGCCCGGCGTGGGCCAGTTGGATGCCCGCCACGGCGCCTTGGGCCGCGATAAACCGAGTGATGCGTTGCAGCGGTTCGATCTGGGCGTCGTTCCATAGGCCCAGGTCTTGGGCCGTGATGCGGCCATCGGCGGTCACCGCAGTGGCCTCGGTAAAAATCAGCCCGGCACCGCCCACGGCGCGGCTGCCGAGGTGCACCAGGTGCCAGTCATTGGCTAGGCCATCTTCAGAGGAGTATTGGCACATCGGCGACACCGCAATGCGGTTGGGCAGGGTCAATTGGCGCAGGGTATAGGGTTCGAGCAGCTGACTCATGGCGCACCTCTTCTGGGTTCTGTGGGCACTTCTGTAGGAGCGAGCTTGCTCGCGAAGGCCTCAATGTCGCCGCGTCCATCCAGGATTTACGCGTTACCGTTGACGTTTTTCGCGAGCAAGCTCGCTCCTACAGAGCCTAGTCGACAACGCCCGATTGCACAGGGTTCAGAAGCAAAGCGGGAGCCGATTGCCGGCTCCCGTGCTGCCAACGCTTACATTTCGACCTGGGTGCCCAGCTCGATCACCCGGTTTACCGGGAGTTTGAAGAAGCGCAGGTTACCGTTGGCGTTCTTCAACATGAAGGCGAACAGACTCTCGCGCCAGCGCGCCATGCCCTTGATGCGCGAGGCGATGACCGTCTCGCGGCTGAGGAAGTAGGTGGTGCGCATCGGGCTGAAATCCAGGTTATCCAGATGGCATAGCTTCAGCGCTTCGGGCACGTCCGGCTCATCGGTGAAGCCGAAATGCAGGATGACGCGGAAGAAGCCGTCACCAAAGGAGTCCACTTCGAAGCGCCGCTCCACCGGCACCCGTGGGATATCTTCATAAACGACTGTCAGCAACACCACTTGTTCATGCAGCACCTGGTTATGCAGCAGGTTGTGCAACAGCGCGTGGGGCACGGCGTCTGGGCGGGCGGTGAGGAACACCGCCGTGCCCTGTACGCGATGGGGCGGCTGTACGCGGATGCTGCTGATAAAGATCGGCAGCGGCAGGCCGCCTTCGTCGAGGCGCTCCACCAGCAATTGCTTGCCGCGCTTCCAGGTGGTCATCAGTACGAACAGCACGATCCCCGCCAGCACCGGGAAGGCGCCGCCCTGGATGATCTTCGGCACGTTGGCGGCAAAGTACAGGCCGTCCACCAACAGGCAGCAGACCAGCACTGGTACCGCCAATATCGGTGGCCACTTCCACAGCAGCAACATGACGGCGGACACCAGGATGGTCGTCATCAACATGGTCCCAGTCACCGCCACGCCGTAGGCCGACGCCAGCGCGTTGGAGGACTCGAAGCCCAAAACCAGCAGGATCACGCCCACCATCAGCGACCAGTTCACCGCGCCAATATAGATTTGGCCCTGCTCGGCGCTGGAGGTGTGCTGGATATGCATGCGCGGGATGTAGCCCAACTGGATCGCCTGGCGAGTCAGCGAGAACGCGCCGGAGATCACCGCCTGGGACGCGATCACAGTGGCCAGGGTGGACAACACCACCAGCGGGATCAGCGCCCAGCTCGGTGCCAGCAGGTAGAACGGGTTGCGTGCGGCTTCCGGATCGCCCAGCAGCATGGCGCCTTGGCCGAAGTAATTGAGCACCAGGGCTGGCAACACCAGAATGAACCAGGCGCGGGCAATGGGCTTGCGGCCAAAGTGACCCATGTCGGCATACAGGGCTTCGGCGCCGGTCAGTGCCAGCACCACCGCACCGAGGATGGCCACGCCAATGCCCGGGTGTGCCTCGAAGAAGCGCACGGCCCACATCGGGTTCATAGCACTGAGCACTTCAGGGTGCAGGGTGATGCCATACACACCCAGCCCACCCAGCACCAGGAACCAGGTCACCATCACCGGCCCGAACAGCTTGCCGATCTGGTCGGTGCCGTGCTTCTGGATCAGGAACAGCGCCACCAGCACCACCAGGGCGATGGGCACGACCCATTTCTCCAGACCGTCGAACGCCAACTCCAGGCCCTCAACCGCCGACAATACGGAAATCGCCGGGGTGATCATGCTGTCACCGTAGAACAGCGCCGCGCCGCACAAGCCGCACACCACCAGGAAATTGCGCAGCTTCTTGCGCTCCCCCGCCGCCCGCCGCGCCAACGCCGTCAGGGCCATGATGCCGCCTTCGCCCTGGTTGTCAGCGCGCAGTACAAACAGCATGTATTTGATCGACACGACCCAGATCAGCGACCAGAAAATCAGCGCCAGAATCCCCAAGACGCCGTCATGGTTGACCTGCACCCCGTAACCGCCGTTGAACACCTCTTTGAGGGTGTAGAGCGGGCTGGTCCCGATATCGCCGTAAACCACCCCGACCGCTGCCACCAGCATGCCAATCGGCTTTGCGGTGGAATGCTCGGCGCCTGCCGCCGGACTACTTGCCTGACCCATCAACCACTCCTGCCTTTTGACCTGAGGTCTTTTATAAACAGCGCGCCTTAGCTGACCGTAGCATGCGCTGTTTTACTTCTCGTAACAGACGTTTTATTGACCTCGGGGTTCTACCCGTGTGCAACGGCGCGAAGCATAGCGCAGCAGTCGGTGCATTTCTCTGCTCAAGCGCGTTACGCAAAAAAGATGGCGGAATTTGGAAGCTTTTTGCCTGTATTGAAGTTATTGAGCGCCAGCGATATTTTCCTCCCCTGCGTTTTCCGACGCATGGAATGCCTAACCTCGTCATCAGCACAAAAAGCGTTTGATCAACTTCGTTAACAGAAGCCATACTCAAAGCGTAGCCACAATGTAGCTACATTTTTTGTGAAGGAGTCAGGATATGTCCACATTGTTGAAAACCACTGACGTGCGCTGCCGCATTGACGAGGATCTAAAAGAGCGGGCGACTGCCGTGCTTAATGCCTGCGGGCTTAGCCTCAGTGATGCCATGCGTCTTTTTCTGCGGCAGGTCGTTACAACACAGGGCCTGCCCTTTGAGGTGCGTGTCCCTTCAGAAAAAACCGCCCGCGCCATGGCGCAAGCGCGCGAGATTCGTCACCAATTTGAGTCGATCGACGACATGCTAAGGGATGTTGATGGCGAAACCGGAAAAGAAGCAAAAACGCGCTGATCTGCCAAAGCAGTGCGCACAGACGCCTGAATTTAAAAAGTCCTGGGAACGCTATAAGCGGGCAGGACGCCGAGATATGAATGAAGTCCGTACAGTGATGGTAATGCTCTTCTTGGGCGAACAACTGCCCGCCGAGTATCGCGACCATGCGCTCACTGGGAATTGGGACGGTTTCAGGGAATGCCATATCGGCGGTGATTTTCTGATGATTTATGAGAACTCGCGGGCTGACCTGATCACCTTTGTGGACTTGGGCAGCCATGCTGAATTGTTCGCGTAGTCATTGGTGAATTTTATAGCGCCACACTCGTCGCATTTCCCCGCATAAAGCTGGTCAAGTGCGTTGCCCGTCGCTAGAATTGCGCACTTTTTGATCAGAGGCACACCAAGTGCCCGTCTACCGCCTTGTCGTGCCCGACTGGCGGCGTCATTCAATACCGAGGTTAGACATGTCCACCACCATCGCAAAAGCCAACCCCAAGGTTGGCTTTGTTTCCCTGGGGTGCCCGAAGGCACTCGTCGATTCCGAGCGCATCCTTACGCAACTGCGTATGGAAGGTTACGACGTCGTGTCCACTTACCAGGACGCGGACGTGGTGGTGGTCAACACCTGCGGCTTTATCGACTCGGCCAAGGCTGAGTCCCTGGAAGTGATCGGCGAAGCGATCAAGGAAAACGGCAAGGTCATCGTTACCGGCTGCATGGGTGTGGAAGAAGGCAATATCCGCAACGTGCACCCAAGCGTGCTGGCCGTGACTGGTCCGCAGCAGTACGAGCAGGTGGTCAACGCCGTGCACGAAGTCGTGCCGCCGCGTCAGGACCACAACCCGCTGATCGACCTGGTGCCGCCCCAAGGCATCAAGCTGACCCCGCGTCACTACGCGTACCTGAAGATTTCCGAAGGCTGCAACCACAGTTGCAGCTTCTGCATCATCCCGTCGATGCGCGGCAAGCTGGTCAGCCGCCCGGTGGGTGATGTATTGGACGAGGCCCAGCGCCTGGTCAAATCCGGCGTAAAAGAGCTGTTGGTGATCTCCCAGGACACCAGCGCCTACGGCGTCGACGTGAAATACCGTACCGGCTTCTGGAACGGCGCGCCGGTGAAAACCCGCATGACCGAACTTTGCGAAGCCCTGAGCAGCCTGGGTGTGTGGGTGCGTCTGCATTACGTTTACCCGTACCCGCACGTGGACGAGTTGATCCCGTTGATGGCCGCCGGCAAGATCCTGCCGTACCTGGACATCCCGTTCCAGCACGCCAGCCCGAAAGTACTCAAGGCGATGAAACGCCCGGCTTTCGAAGACAAGACCTTGGCGCGTATCAAGAACTGGCGCGAGATCTGCCCGGAGCTGATCATCCGCTCCACCTTCATCGTCGGCTTCCCCGGCGAAACCGAAGAAGACTTCCAGTACCTGCTGGACTGGCTGACCGAAGCGCAGCTGGACCGCGTCGGCTGCTTCCAGTACTCGCCGGTTGAAGGCGCCCCGGCCAACCTGCTGGACCTGGCCGTGGTGCCGGACGACGTCAAGCAAGACCGTTGGGAGCGTTTCATGGCGCACCAACAGGCGATCAGCTCGGCGCGCCTGCAACTGCGCATTGGCAAGGAAATCGAAGTATTGATCGACGAAGTTGATGAGCAAGGCGCGGTTGGCCGTTGCTTCTTCGATGCGCCGGAGATCGACGGTAACGTGTTTATCGACGATGCCAGCGGTTTGAAGCCAGGCGATAAGGTCTGGTGCACCGTGACAGATGCCGACGAATACGACCTGTGGGCGGAAAAGCGCGACTGAGTCGGTAAAAATTGAAAAAGCCCTGCCTCTGGACAAGAAGCGGGGCTTTTTTACGTCTATCGTTTTGCCCAGCAACCATTATTGTTGAGGGGCAGCGGGCATGCGTCAGCATTCGGTTATCCATACACCTAAAACCAGCGACTACACGGAGTTGGCGCGGATTTGGGAAGCCTCGGTAAGAGCGACCCATGACTTCCTGCCAGACAGTTACATCGTGTTGCTCAAGAACCTGGTGCTGACGCGTTACTTGGACTCCGTGATGTTGATCTGCACCAAAGATCTGCGCCAGCGCATCACCGGGTTTGCCGGCGTGGCGGCGGGCAAGGTGGAGATGCTGTTTATCGACCCGCAGCATCGGGGCCAGGGGCTTGGCCGACAATTGTTGAAATACGCCATCGAATACATGAATGCCGATGAACTCGACGTCAACGAACAGAACCCGCAGGCACTGGGCTTTTACTTCAAGCAAGGGTTCGAGGTGGTCGGACGTACGGAGCATGATGGCCTGGGGCAACCTTATCCGTTGCTGCACATGCGTTTGCGCCAGGTGCAGCAACAAGCTCGCCAGGGCTAATTGAAATGGGGCCGGGATTAACCGGCCCCACACAGGTACAATAGCTGCCCCCTTTTGTTACGGCCCTTGTCATGACTGACCCCATACGCCTCTCCAAACGCCTTATCGAACTGGTCGGTTGCTCCCGTCGGGAGGCTGAGCTGTTTATCGAAGGCGGCTGGGTCTCGGTGGACGGTGAAGTGATCGACGAGCCGCAGTTTAAGGTCACCACTCAAAAGGTCGAGCTGGACCCCGACGCCAAGGCCACCGTGCCGGAGCCGGTGACCATTCTGCTGCACGCCCCTGCCGGCGTGGATGCCGAGACCGCGCTGGCCACCATCAGCGCCGACACCCTCTCCGAAGAACACCGCTTCGGTAAGCGCCCGCTCAAGGGCCACTTCCTGCGCCTGACCGCCAGCGCCGACCTGCAAGCCAAGGCCAGCGGTCTGCTGGTGTTTACCCAGGACTGGAAGATTCTGCGCAAATTGACCGCCGATGCCGCCAAGATCGAGCAGGAATACGTGGTGGAAGTCGAAGGCGACATGGTTGCCCACGGCCTCAACCGCCTGAACCACGGCCTGACTTACAAAGGCAAGGAACTGCCGGCGGTCAAAGCCAGCTGGCAGAACGAAAACCGCCTGCGCTTCGCCATGAAAAACCCGCAGCCGGGCGTGATCGCGCTGTTCTGCGAAGCGGTTGGCCTCAAGGTCGTCGCCATTCGCCGCATCCGCATCGGCGGCGTGTCCATCGGCAAGGTGCCGGTCGGCCAGTGGCGTTACCTGTCGGCAAAAGAGAAGTTCTAAGCCGCTCCCCTTTCTCGACACCGCCAGATTTGCGCGGTGTCCTCAGTTGAATACCAGGATTACCCACCATGATTCACAACGACGTACTGCGTAGCGTGCGCTACATGCTCGACATCAGCGACAACAAGATGGTCGAGATCATCAAGCTCGGCGGCATGGACGTGACCAAGGAAGACCTGCTGACCTACCTCAAGAAAGATGAGGAAGAAGGCTTTGTGTTCTGCCCGGACGACGTCATGGCGCATTTCCTCGATGGCCTGGTGATCTTCAAGCGTGGCAAGGACGAAAGTCGTCCGCCGCAGCCGATTGAAACCCCGGTGACCAACAACATCATCCTCAAGAAGCTGCGCGTGGCCTTCGAACTGAAAGAAGACGACATGCATGCCATCCTCAAGGCCGCCGAGTTCCCGGTGTCCAAGCCAGAACTGAGCGCGCTGTTCCGCAAGTTCGGCCACACCAACTACCGCACCTGCGGCGACCAGTTGCTGCGTAACTTCCTCAAGGGTCTGACGCTGCGGGTTCGTGCGTAAGCCATGAGTTATCAGGTCTCGCCCGTCGGCTTCGTACGCTCCTGTTTCAAGGAGAAGTTCGCCATCCCGCGCCAACCACAACTGGCGCCCGCCGCCCGTGGCGTGCTGGAACTGGTGGCGCCGTTCGACGGCGGTGAGGCCGTGCAGGGCCTGGAGCAGGTCAGCCACGTGTGGCTGTTGTTCCTGTTCCATCAGGCCCTGGAAGATAAGCCACGCCTTAAAGTGCGCCCGCCGCGCCTGGGCGGCAACACCTCCATGGGCGTGTTTGCCACCCGTGCGACCCACCGCCCAAATGGCATCGGCCAGTCGGTGGTGAAGCTGGACAAGGTGGAGCCGGGCAAGCTGTGGATTTCCGGAATTGACCTGCTCGATGGCACGCCGGTGCTGGATATCAAGCCGTATGTGCCGTACGCAGACATCATTGACACCGCCACCAATGACATGGCCAGCGGTGCGCCTGCACTGATTCCCGTGCAGTGGTTGAAGACCGCCTTGCACCAAGCGCAAAGCCACGCCCAGCGGTTGGATGAACCGTTGGTGGCGTTGATTGAGCAGTGTTTGGCCCAGGACCCGCGGCCGGCATATCAGACGCCTGGGCCTGAGCGGGAATATGGTGCGCAGTTCTGGGATGTGGATGTGCGTTGGCACTATCCCGAGGCTGGGGTGATTTGTGTGCTGGAAGTGCTTCCAGCGCAGTAACTCGCACAAACGAAAAAGCCCGCGCTGCCTGTGAAGGCTGCGCGGGCTTTTTTTGCGAATGCATTCTCTGTAGGAGCGAGCTTGCTCGCGAAAAACGCAAACTCACCGCGTTAATCCAGGATGCCAGCGTTATCGTTGGCGACCTTCGCGAGCAAGCTCGCTCCTACAAGTAACCCGAGGTTACTTCTCGACGAACGCACGCTCGATCAAGTAATCACCCGGCTCACGCATCCGTGGCGAAACTTTCAGGCCGAAGCTGTTCAGCACTTCGCTGGTCTCGTCCAACATGCTCGGGCTGCCGCACAGCATGGCGCGGTCGTCCTCGGGGTTGATCGGCGGCAGGCCGATGTCGGTGAACAGCTTGCCGCTGCGCATCAGGTCGGTCAGGCGGCCTTCGTTTTCGAACGGCTCACGGGTCACGGTTGGGTAGTAGATCAGCTTGTCACGCAGGGCCTCACCGAAGAATTCGTTCTGCGGCAGGTGCTCGGTGATGAATTCACGGTAGGCGACTTCGTTGACGTAACGCACGCCGTGGCACAGGATCACTTTTTCGAAACGCTCGTAGGTTTCCGGGTCCTGGATCACGCTCATGAATGGAGCGAGGCCAGTGCCGGTGCTGAGCAGGTACAGGTGTTTGCCCGGCTTCAAATCGTCAAGCACCAAGGTGCCTGTCGGTTTTTTGCTGATGATGATCTCGTCGCCTTCCTTCAAGTGCTGCAATTGGGAAGTCAGCGGGCCATCCGGCACCTTGATGCTGAAAAACTCCAGATGCTCTTCCCAGTTCGGGCTGGCAATGGAGTAAGCGCGCATGAGCGGGCGGCCGTTGGGCTGTTGCAGGCCGATCATCACGAACTGACCGTTCTCGAAGCGCAGGCCCGGATCGCGGGTGCACTTGAAGCTGAACAGAGTGTCGTTCCAGTGGTGAACACTGAGGACACGCTCGTGGTTCATGTTGCTCATGTACGGGGGACTCCTGGAAATGGGTCTGCGCAGTCTTGAGGCGCGCAATTGCACCGCATTCTAATCGCGGCGACAATATCTGTTAACTGGATTATTAAGATAAGGGTTATCGGTTATATCGATATGCGATTTACTCTCCGTCAACTGCAAGTCTTCGTCGCCGTCGCCCAGCAGGAAAGCGTCTCACGCGCTGCTGGCCTTCTGGCCTTATCGCAATCCGCCGCCAGCACGTCGATCACCGAGCTGGAGCGCCAATCCAGCTGCCAATTATTCGACCGCGCGGGCAAGCGGCTGAGCCTCAACGCCCTCGGTCATCAGCTTTTACCGCAGGCCGTGGCGCTGCTGGACCAAGCCAAGGAGATCGAAGACCTGCTCAACGGCAAGTCCGGCTTCGGCTCCCTGGCGGTCGGCGCCACGCTGACCATCGGCAATTACCTGGCCACGCTGCTGATTGGCAGCTTCATGCAGCAACATCCCGAGAGCCAGGTGAAGCTGCATGTGCAGAACACTGCCCATATCGTGCACCAGGTGGCGCACTACGAAATTGATCTGGGTCTAATCGAAGGCGACTGCAGCCACCCCGATATCGAGGTGCAAACCTGGGTCGAGGATGAACTGGTGGTGTTTTGCGCACCGCAGCATCACCTGGCCAAGCGCGGCGTGGCGAGCATGGATGAGTTGACCCATGAGGCATGGATCCTGCGGGAACAGGGCTCTGGCACGCGCCTGACGTTTGATCAGGCCATGCGCCATCACCGCAGCGCGCTGAACATTCGCCTGGAGCTGGAACACACCGAGGCGATCAAGCGGGCCGTGGAATCTGGATTGGGGATTGGCTGCATCTCACGACTGGCACTGCGCGATGCGTTCCGCCGCGGCAGCCTGGTGCCGGTGGAAACCCCGGACCTGGACTTGGCCCGGCAGTTTTATTTCATCTGGCATAAACAGAAGTACCAGACCTCGGCGATGCGCGAGTTTCTGGAACTGTGCCGCGCTTTCACCGCCGGGGTGCAGCGCAGCGACGAGATCGTGCTGCCGAGCATTGCCTGAGGCTTAGATCAGGATGACGGCCCACACCAGGGTAATCATGGTCAGGGCTACGAATTGCGCTGCGCTGCCCATGTCCTTGGCGTTCTTGGACAGCGGGTGGCGGTCCAGGGAGATGCGGTCGATGGCCGCTTCCACCGCCGAGTTGAGCAACTCGACGATCAACGCCAGCAAGCACACCGCGATCAGCAACGCACGCTCGACCCGGCTGACATTCAGGAAAAAGCTCAGCGGGATCAGGATGACATTCAGCAACACCAACTGGCGAAAAGCGGCCTCGCCGGTGAAAGCTGCGCGCAAGCCATCCAGAGAGTAGCCCCCCGCATTGAAGATACGCTTGATACCGGTTTGACCCTTGAAAGGCGACATAGACATAGGCAACTGAACTAAAGGAGTGGGGAAACTAGAGCACGCCAAGTCAAAAAAGCGTGAATCGGTTCCAGCTTAATGCTGCGAAATTGACTCAAGTTGTTGCAAGAGCAGCGCCGCCTGGGTGCGGGTACGCACGCCCAACTTGCGGAAGATGGCCGTCACGTGGGCTTTGATAGTCGCTTCCGACACACTCAGCTCATAGGCAATCTGCTTATTCAGCAAGCCTTCACAGACCATGGTCAACACGCGGAACTGCTGGGGTGTCAGGCTGGCAAGGCCATCACGGGCGGCTTTGGCTTCGTCGGACACGTTGATTTCTTCAAACGCCTGCGGCGGCCAGGACACATCGCCATCCAGCACGGTGCGCACAGCTTTCTGGATGTCTTCCATGGCGCTGGACTTGGGGATGAACCCACTGGCGCCAAACTCCTTGGAGCGCACCACCACGTCGGCTTCTTCCTGGGCCGAGACCATCACCACGGGAATCTGCGGGTATTGCCCACGCAACAGCACCAGACCGGAAAAACCGTAGGCGCCAGGCATGTTCAGGTCGAGCAGCACCAGGTCCCAGTCGGATTTTTCGGTGAGGCGGGCTTCCAGTTCGGCAATGCTGGCCACTTCGACCAGGCGCACGTCAGGGCCAAGGCCAAGGGTCACTGCTTGATGCAAGGCGCTGCGAAACAGCGGGTGGTCATCGGCTATCAGGATTTCGTATGTGGCCATTGATTAAATGATCCTGTTTTTTATGGCAGCCCTGATGGGTTCAGGGTTCGCCAGTACACAAGGTGACGGCCAGGCAGCCATCACCCGTGGGCACGCTCAACGTCAAACGCACTGCAAACGACGTCGAAAATTCACGGTTGCGCCCTAATCGGCGCCCAGCATGCCCAGCGCAGCCTGGAGGGTCAAGCACTACGCCCGTGGGCATTTTAGCGGGTTGCCGGCTCAGGGTGCCATCATGCAAACGTCGTCTGGCTATCCCGCCGGTATATAGGGCGCAAGGCGAGTATGGACGATGTCGGCCGGGTCCAGGGGCAATTGGAACTTGGCCGCCAAATAGTGGGTGCTGAACACGTCGAGGTAGGCGTCCAGCACTTCGCTGGCGGCTGCGTCGTCGGCCAGCTCCAGGCACAGGGCTGCGACTTCGGCCGTGCAGAAATGGTCATCACGCTTGGAGCGGCGCAGCTTGTAGCGCGACAGTTGCTCGGGCGCCAGGCTCAGTACCGGCAAGTGCTCCAGGTACGGGCTCTTGCGGAACATCTTGCGCGCTTCGCTCCAGGTGCCGTCGAGCAGGATGAACAGCGGGCGTTTGCCCTCCTTTACCGTCACTTCGCTGACCACCCGTTCAGGCGCGACGAATTCGCCGGGGAACACGATATAGGGCTGCCATTGCGGGTCGGCCAACAAGGTGAGCAAGTCGGGGTCGACTTCGGTGCGCGACCAGGCGAAGGCTGTGGTGTCATCGATTACGTCTGCGATCAGCCAGCCAGTGTTACTGGGCTTCATCGGCTCGACATCGTGCATCAACAGGCACATGGCGGAACGGGCTTGGACCTTGGGGCGCCAGGCACACAGGCAGTACTCGGGGATCACCCGGCAGCCGGGGCAGCGCTCGGCACGGGAACCACGGTTAAGGAACGGCCTGACGGCGCGAGCCAGGCGCTGGGTGCGCAGGCGGGAGACGGCGTGACTCATCGTATGCGCCGTGGGTGCGGGTAAATCGACACGGTAAAAACTCGTGAAAGGCTTAAGTGGCCGCAGTTTACCAGCGATACGCCTGGCTGTAGTGGCAACGGGTCACCTATAATTGCGCGCCACTGAACGCACAGCGCAGTGGCTGGTCTATGCACCAGTACCCGAATCAGGAGAGTTTCATGCTGCGTTCCATGCTGCGCCTTGCCGCCCCGTCCATCGCCCTTGCGCTGGTATTGCCCGTGGGCGCCCAGGCGGCCTCGCTGCTGGAGGCCCAAATGAACAGGAAGCTGCAGAGCGTAGCCGCCGAGAGCAACAAGGACCTGCCCCGGGAAATCGACGAAAAAACCCTGGAAGTGGCCTACACCGTTGAAGGCATGCAACTGATTGACCACCTCAGTGTGCAACCCGACCGCGCCGAGCAGATGCGCGCCAACCCCAAGGCAGTGTATTTCCAATTGGGCCAAAGCGTTTGCCTGAACAAGGGCTATCGCGAACTGATGGCCAAGGGCGCGGTGATGCGCTATGAAATCACCGAGAACAAGACCAACCGTCCTGTCGCCTCTGTGAAGTTCGCGGAAGCGGACTGCCCAGCTCCGGCTGCGGCGAAGAAGAAAAAGTAACGGCTTGACCTTCGCGCGCTGCCGTCCGGTGGCGCGTACTCCCCCGCTCCACGTCTCTACTGGCAGCTAAACTCCCTCTGCAGTGACCAATAACTGGTTGCCATCAAAGGGTTTTGCGGCCCATGATCGAATCATCCCAACCGTTCATTCACAGCGCTTTTCATGCTGTTCTGTAATATTTTCAGGGCAAAAGAAGGTTGCCCCCTGCGGCAAGCAGCGACACATGCAGTGTCGTAGCCTCCGGCGAATCACTCGTCGGCCACCCGGGCCCTGCAAGAAGGAGAAGTTGAATGCCTTACGAACCGAATGACCGCCTGCTCCAGCTCTTTGAAGAAAACGGGGCCGACCTCACGCAGCAGGTCGAAGCACAACTCCAACTAATCGCCCCCAACAGCCCGAATATCCCCTTGTATCGCGACATGATCCTCACCGTGCTCCGCATGGCCAAGGACGACCGCAGCCGCTGGAACGCCAAGATCACCCTGCAAGCCATCCGCGAATTGGACAATGCCTTCCGGGTGCTGGAGCAATTCAAGGGGCGTCGCAAGGTTACGGTGTTTGGCTCGGCGCGCACGCCTGTCGAAAGCCCGCTGTACGCCCTGGCCCGGGAAGTCGGTGCGCTGCTGGCGCAATCGGACCTAATGGTGATCACCGGTGGCGGCGGCGGCATCATGGCGGCGGCACACGAGGGTGCGGGGTTGGAACATAGCCTGGGATTTAACATCACCCTGCCGTTCGAACAGCATGCCAACCCGACCATTGATGGCACCGAGAATCTGCTGTCCTTCCACTTCTTCTTTACCCGCAAGCTGTTCTTCGTCAAAGAGGCCGACGCGCTGGTGTTGTGCCCGGGCGGTTTTGGCACATTGGATGAAGCGCTGGAAGTACTGACCTTGATCCAGACCGGCAAGAGCCCACTGGTTCCCGTCGTGTTGCTGGACGCGCCAGGTGGCGGCTTCTGGCAAGGCGCCCTGGACTTTATCCGCAGCCAACTGGAAGCCAACCGCTACATCCTGCCCACCGACCTCAAACTGGTGCGACTGGTGCACAGCGCGCAAGAGGCGGTGGATGAGATCAACCGGTTTTATGCCAACTTCCATTCCACCCGCTGGTTAAAACGCGAATTTGTGGTGCGCATGCATCACCCACTCAGTGATCGGGCGTTGGCCCACTTGCAGGGCGAGTTTGCCAGCCTGCGGTTGAGTGGAGAGTTTCAGCAGCTTGCCTATACGGGCGAGGAACATGACGAGCCGAGGTTCAGCCATCTGACGCGGTTGGTGTTTAACTTTAACGGGCGTGATCAGGGGCGGTTGCGGGAGTTGGTGGATTACATCAACTTACCCGAGAACTGGGCCCAGGCTCAGGGGAAGGTGCAGCAAAGGGTGACGCCGGAGCCGGCGTGATTTTTTGAATGCGAAAAAAGGCCCACTATTTTTATAGTGGGCCTTTTTTGTGGGCTGTGGTGAAGTGCTTGGGGCTGCTACGCAGCCCAGCGCGGGACAAGCCCGCTCACCACAGCAAGCCCGCTCACCACAACAGGCCTGCTCACCGAGGACCTCAGTCGTCCATGTCTCGGCCGCTCAATAGACGGCTGATCATCTCCATCGAAAACCCGCGATAGCTGAGGAAGCGCCCCTGTTTCGCACGCTCCCTGGCATCGATTGGCAGATGACCAGAGAACTTGCGACGCCAGGTGTCTTCCAACTGCGACTGCCAACTGATCCCGCACTCACGCAGGGCGAGATCGATATCAGCACGCTGCAGACCGCGCTGACTCAGCTCTTCGCGAATCCGCGCCGGGCCGTAGCCAGAGCGGGCTCGGTAGGAGACAAAGCTTTCGAGGTATCGGGCTTCCGACAGCAGCCCTTCTTCCGTTAAACGGTCGAGAGCGGTTTCGATCATCTCGGGCTCTGCGCCGCGCTGACGCAGTTTACGCGTCAGCTCGACTCGACCATGCTCGCGACGAGCGAGCAGGTCCATTGCAGTGCGCCGAACGGCGACGAGTGTATCCAGTACAACTGTCATCGTTGAGATCAGATGTCGGTGTCAGCTTCTTCTACTTCTTCAACCGGTTCACGGTTGGCAGCCGCTTTCACGTCGGGTGCAGCAGTCAGCAACTTGTCGCGGATCTGCTTCTCAAGCGTGGCTGCGATGTCCGGGTTCTCTGCAAGGAACTTGGCCGAGTTGGCCTTGCCCTGGCCGATCTTGCTGCCGTTGTAGGCATACCAGGCGCCGGATTTTTCGACGAAACCGTGCAGCACACCCAGGTCGATCATTTCGCCGTTCAGGTAGATACCCTTGCCGTAGAGAATCTGGAACTCAGCCTGGCGGAAAGGTGGGGCCACTTTGTTCTTCACGACTTTAACGCGGGTTTCGCTACCGACAACCTCGTCACCTTCCTTCACTGCGCCAGTACGGCGAATGTCCAGACGGACCGAAGCATAGAACTTCAACGCGTTACCACCGGTGGTGGTTTCCGGGCTGCCGAACATCACGCCGATCTTCATACGAATCTGGTTGATGAAGATCACCAGGCAGTTGGCGTTCTTGATGTTACCGGTGATTTTACGCAGCGCCTGGGACATCAGACGGGCTTGCAGGCCCACGTGCATGTCACCCATTTCGCCTTCGATTTCAGCTTTAGGTACCAGGGCTGCCACGGAGTCGACCACAATCACGTCGATGGCGTTGGAACGCACCAGCATGTCGGTGATTTCCAGGGCTTGCTCACCGGTGTCCGGCTGGGAAACCAGCAGGTCGTCAACGTTGACGCCCAGCTTGCCAGCGTATTCAGGGTCCAGGGCGTGCTCGGCGTCGACGAACGCGCAGGTGGCGCCCATTTTTTGCGCCTGGGCAATCACCGACAGGGTCAGGGTGGTTTTACCGGAAGATTCAGGACCGTAGATTTCAACGATACGGCCTTTTGGCAGGCCGCCAATGCCGAGCGCGATGTCCAGACCCAGAGAGCCAGTGGAAATAGCCGGGATTGCCTGACGGTCGTGATCGCCCATACGCATTACGGCACCCTTGCCGAATTGACGTTCGATCTGACCCAGGGCCGCAGCCAAGGCTTTCTTCTTGTTGTCGTCCATTAAAGTCCTCACGTAATCAATAAGGCCTGACGGCCAACACCTGTATAAGTAGACAGTATTGTTCCACAAAGATCTGAAATCGCCTACCCCTGATTTTCTATTTCTACTGCAGCTCGTCGCAACAAGCCCTCTAGGGCGGCCTTTACCGTTTGTCGGCGGACCTCGTCGCGGTTGCCGGCGAAGTGCTGGAGTTCGGCTGTCACCTCTTCGCCGACGCCAAAGGCCAGCCAAACGGTGCCCACCGGTTTGTCCGGCGAGCCGCCATCCGGGCCTGCCACGCCACTGACCGCCACGGCAAAATGCGCCAGGCTTTTTTCCTGGGCACCACGCGCCATCGCTGTTACTACTTCCTGGCTGACAGCCCCGACCTTTGGAAACAAGGTTTCCGGCACATTCAATTGCCGGGTTTTCTGCCTATTGGAATAGGTGACATAGCCCGCCTCGAACCAGGCCGAACTCCCTGGAATCCGCGTGATAGCCTCGGCGATGCCACCGCCGGTGCACGACTCGGCCGTGGTGACATGGGCATTAAGCACCTGTAGGCGGCGCCCCAGTTCGGCAGCCAGTTGAGTGATTTCCTTCATGGTCGTCTCCAGAAGTAGGCGGGGGATTGGCCTACCCTACAGCAGCCCATCGACCACGCAAGTTACAGATTGCATCAGCAGGCTAATGCGCCAGTGGAACGCATAGCACCGCCTGCGCCCGCCCCCACAACCGCACACGGTCCTCCAAGCCATTGAGCCCGCCATTGATGCGCCGCGTGATGGTGGTGAACTGGTCCTTGTCAGCCAAAAGGTTGAGGCCATTGCTCTGCCAGAACCAGGCGGCGGATTCGCACGCCCATTGCGCTTGCTCCAACAACTCCGGGCGCTGCAACAGCCGCTCGTCACCGAACAACGCCTGACTGCACGCCAGGTAATTACGCCGCCCCGTCACCTGAATCAACCCCCTCCCCCGGTACTTCTGGCCATCGCCATCCGCCTCGGGCGTATTGCCCAGGCGCGCGGCCAACGCGCCGGTATCGTAGCGATTCAAATAGTGGTCACTGCCCAGTTCACGTACGTAACGCAACTGGCCGGATTCATGGGCGATTTGAGCGAGGAAGGCCGCAATGCGCCGAGCACTGTTGATCTCGTACCGCGCAAACGCCGCATTTAGCGCAGGCAAAAAAAGGCCCGCGTTCAGGCGGGCTCCAGGCATGATTTGAATCAATTGCGCCAGTGTGATCACCCTCAGTTCCCTCCTGGAAACACGCTATGTCGACAATCCTTGCGCCATGATCGTGCTGCGATAGCCCGTCGCCGGGTCCCCTTCATTGACCACCTTGGTAATCGACCATCGCCCCTGCATGTATGAAGGCCAGGTCTCATCCAGCAACACCAAGCCTTCGGCAGCCAGCAGCGGGTTGCCAGGGCAATCGATCGTCAACTCCAAGCCCTCGCGCCCGACACGGCGCAACTGCGCTTCGGCGACGGTCCGTGCTTCGGTCTCATTCTGGCAGCGCTGGCGCAAGGTCTTGAACGGTGCGATCCCTACCTGCACCACATGCTGACGGCCCCCGGCGCTGTCCCACCAGGTGACGCGGCTGCCCTGGTACTTCGAACGGGTTTGCTCATTGAGTACGGCGGTGATGAAGGCGTGGTCGCCGGGACGATTATCCTGGGTCACGGACAACTTCACTGGTGGCAATTGTTGAAGGGAAAGCGACTTAACCTGCCCGGCTTCAGCCAATACGTATAGCTCATTGAACGGCTTGGTGACCGCGCAGTAGCGCTTGGCAAGCCGGCTGATGAAAGCCATGTCGCTTTCGTTGGATTGATCGATATGGGCAATCGCAATGCCTTCCAGCGACGCGGCCACACGCGGTGAAAAACCGTGCCGGCCGACAAGTTGCCGAAACAGCGCGCCCAGGGTGGTCGGGCCATAACTGGCGGAGCGGCGCTGGCGGTACCCACTCGAGTCTACCCGGCTGAAAGGCGCCGCCGTGGCCACGATCATCAGTCGCATGGGGAACAGCACCGGGGTTCGCTGGGTGATGACGAATTGCCCCTTCTCCACCAGCCCCGACTCTGTGTAACCGACGCGCAACCCGATCTTGCCACTCATGCTGGGCAGGCCTTCGAGCCCCTCGATGTTGAGCGTCAGCTCCAACCGATCCGACTCGATGCCCGCGGCGTCAGTGTGTTTCCAGTGCATGATGCGTTGATTGAGTAGCGCCGCATTGGCACCGTAAAACTCAACGATTGGCGTAAATCCCTGTGCCATGCTGCCTCCTTAATCCCAGGCCAGAACGGGGTGCGCCGCAGCCGGGCGCTCGTCCAATTCTGGCACGATCACCCAGACGCCAGCCGGCAGCACGGGGCCATATTCGGCAAGCCCGGGGTTCAAGCGCCAGAGGGTCTCCTCCGCCGTATCATCGCAACGGCCCAACTCGCGATACAGCAGCAGGTTGACCGAATCACCGGCAATACTTCGCACTCTACGCATTGGTGAACTCCTCCAGTTCCAGCGTCCAACCGATAACCATGGCAGTGCCGTCGTCGATGATGCTGCTCTGCTTTTCCGCCACCGCGTTGATCCGCCACAGGCCCCAGTTGCGGCCGATGCCATCCACCAGTGGCAACGGCGCGCGCCGGTTCTGCAGGGCACGTAGCTCATCAAGCCGCTGCATGCCCACGGCGTACATGGCGGTGCCGCCGAAGGTCAGTTTTTCCAGTTTTTGACCGCTCTGCCGCGATTGGGGCTTGCTGGCAATAATCGCAAGGTCAGACCAGCCGCCGTCGCTGTTACGCGACAGCGTGGAATAAGCAAACCCTCGGGACAGACCAAAAATAAAGTCGCCCAGTACCATTTGCTGCTGCATCAATCACCTCCTGGATCGGCCAGTGCCGCATTGCGCCGCACACCAAGGGCGTCGGTAACCATCGGCATGCACTGAAATTGCAAAGCCTGGATCACCTGGTTGACCACCTGTTGGGCGTCGGCAGGGTTTACGCCAGTGATCTGGATGCTGGGGGCAATCGACACTTGCACGTTGTCTGCGCGGGCACTGTTGAGCTCGTTGCTCACGGCGTCGGGCGACGACAGGCGATCACTGGGCGCGAAGAGTTTTTCACCCAGCCAGGTGCCCACCTCGCTACCCACAATGCCGCCGATAACACCGCCGACGGCAGTGCCGACGCCTGGCAAAATCATCGTGCCAATGGCCGCACCGGCGGAGGCGCCCGCCCAGGCACCACCGCTGGCAGTAAGGCCTGCGCCGATGGCATTGGGGTCGCCGTTGCGTACGCCTTGGATGACGTTCAGGGCGGCTTCGGCGGTTCTGAGTGGCACAAGCCGTCGGACGCCAGCGGATTCGAATTTGGCGAACACGCCGCTAAAGGCACCAACAAGACCACCCGGCAAATTGGGCGCAGGGACTGGGCTTCTTGCACTGGCAAACGATTGAAAGCCCTGGGAGGCCGTTCCCGAATGATTGCCCCCTTGTGAGTCGCCCAAAGCCTTGATGAGTCTTTCGAAGAGGCTACCGAGTGCTGTGTCGCTGCGTGCGATTTTTTTGCCGCCTCTTTTGATCTGCTTGCCGGCTGCATCGACCGCAACATCAAGCAACTTGTCCACGACCTTATCCTTGGCCGAGTCCACAACGCCCGCCCAAAAACCTGCGGGTTGCTCCTCTTGCTTTTGCGCATTGTTCAACGCGCTGGGGGCGATATCAGCCTGCTTGGGCGCCAAGGTATTGCCATTGATGAACAACGTACTGGTCAGCGTCTCCACGCTTTCACGCAAGCGCATCTGCTCAAGGGTCAAACGGGTGATTTCAAGGCTGGCGTTCGCCAGTGCCAGAGTTAACGCCGAGGCAGGCTCTGGCGCCGCATCCAGAAATGATGACGGCACCAACGGTGACAGCGTGCTCGCCAGATCTGAACCTGCGCCATTGCCCAAGCCGGGATAGGTCAGCCACCGCTTATCCTCATCCGTGAGCTTGAGTGAATATTGATTGTCCTGCATCCCGCTCTACTCCTGTTTGACGCCAAGGCGAGTGATCGCGATGGCGTAGCGGCGCAATGCTTTTGCGGCGTCCCACTCCAGGATCTCCGCTTCCGTTACCGAGTAAACCAGCGGCACCACATCGAGGATTACGTCGATGTCGCGTTGCGAAAGAAAGCCGCTGGTTGATTTAAAAAATCGTCGATGCGCCCCTGCAATTCGGTCCAGTCCGGCACGGTCAGGCCGGCAAGATCGGGGATCATCAGGCCGGCGCAATGAGCGGTGATGAATTCGGCGCGCTCTTTGGCGGTGCCGAGCTTTTTCATCACTTTGGTGGCGCGCAGAGCGGGCATTTCCAGGGCGAGCGCCGTGTGAACACGGCCGGCGGCGTCCAGCGGCAGCAGCAGTTGGACCGGCTGTTCATGGGTCGATGCCGCTTGCTCGCCAAGAAAGAACGACGTAGGACGCGTCGACATCTCATGCACGTACTGGGCGAGGGTGACGTAATCCGGGCGCATGAGTTGGTCGAGCTCTTTTTCCGACAGGCCGGTGGCGAGTTTCGCCAGTTCGAAAAACTGGTCATCCTCGTCTTCACCGGCCCGGGCCAGCGCAGCTTTTTGCGCGGCGTAGTACAGCGGCTTGAGTTGTACCTGCTCGATCGTCGCGCCAGTGTCAGCGGTAATCGGCGAGAGCAGGCGGTGCAGCGGTGGCATCCAGGCCATGGGGCAGTTCCTTCTGCAATTGGAGAGGGCGAGCGGGCCCGCCCTCAAGGACTCAGGGCATCAGCACCGCACGGCGCGCATCGCCGAGGATATCGACGCCATTGAGCACGAACTTCTGGGTACGCACATCGATGTCGATCACCGTGATGCCGTTTTCCAGGCGATTGTAGGTACGGCAGGACAGCTCCAGGGTGGTGGTGGCCTTGTCACCCATTTTCAACTTGGCCTCCTCCAGGGATTTGAGCTTGCCGCCGACGGTGTGGTAGGTGAAATAGGTCTTGCCGTCCTGATCCTGGCCGGCCTCGCGCACGTTCAGCAGGATGTCATCACCTAGGCGCACGCCCAGAGCCAGCATGATTTCCGGCCCCGCGCCCTGCAGGACCAACTTGGCCCCCAGCACCTTGCCGCTCTTGGCCATTTCTTCGGCAATGAATCGCCCACCGGACATGGCCTCCATGTCGAACTCGATCTTCGGCGGGGTGAACTCCTCCACCGTCGCGGACAACGGCAGGCCTTGCAGGGTGGCCGCAATGGCCTGTCTGACTCGATTGGTAAACATTAGAGAACGTCCTCCAGGAACTGCTCGATGATTTCATCGCGGGCATTGAGTTGATAAATCATGTGTTCGTTCGGCGCATAGCGGCCGTAATCGATGACGATGTACCAGGTGCCGTTCTTGTACTTCTCGACATTGTTCAACTCCGGGTGCAGGTACACGCTGCCGCCAGGGATGGTTTCGTCAGCCACCAGGGTTTGCAGCCAGTCGTTGATGCGCTTGACCTCTTGGTCCATGAACGACTTGGTCAGGTTCTTGGCCATCGCTTTCTGGCCAGCCTTGACCAGCTTGCGGCTGATGGCGTCTTCCAGGCCGACATAACTGATGAACTTGCCGGTGATGGAGCGGTTACCCAGCAGCGAGAAACCGCCGAGGATGGTGCGGGCGTAATAGCTCACGCCGTAGCGGTTGAGCAGATCGCCTTCGGTGGAGGTGTCGAGGATGTTGTACTCGACCACGCGGGAAACATCCTCGGCGAACGTCACCTGGTTGCCTGGACTTTCCCATTGTTTGACCTTGGCCAGGGCGGCGATGGCCAGGGACGACGGCGACAGGAACACATTCTTCTTGGCTGCCTTGGAGTACACCGACGGCATGTTGTGTACCAGCAGGCAGCGGTCGAACCCCAGGTCGGCACCGCCCAGTTCACCGCTGTAGGTCACTTGGTCGGCGACGCTTGCGTCCTTGCCGTCCAGCACCACGCGGGCCTTGATGCGCTTGCCGAACGAGGCGAACTCGCCCGCCACCGCCTTGACGCCGGTGAAGCCTGGGGCACCGATGATGGTCAGGTCTTCCGGCACACTGGCCAGTGCAGCCAGGCCCAGTTTGCGACCGGTGATAGGCTCGTCGCCGCCGATCACATTGTTTTGCGTATCAGCCGGTGTCGCGCCCTCCTCCACGATCACCACGTAGACAGGCACCTTCACCACTTTGAGGATCTGGTACACCGCGTGGAACAGCGTCCCAGTTTCCGCGCCGGTAGGGTCCAACAGCGCCTGGGTGGTGAAGCTGTTGATGCGGAACGGGGCATTTTTGGGGATCGATGCATGCGCGTTTGGCGCAGTGCCGACCAACCCGATCACGTTATCGCCCAAGCCACCCATGGCCTCGGGGGATTCGGTGGCATTGACGGTGATGCCGTTGTGCTCGAAGTTCAAAACCTCAGCCATGGTTAGTCAGCCTTCTTAGTGGTGGCCTTTTTGGCCGGGGTGGCGTTGAAGACGCTGGTCAGTTCCAGGCGTCCGGCGGTGCGCAGGGCGGATGCTTCGACGTCCAACAGGTCCAGTTCCTCGCCGACGACAGACCAATGGCCGGCGTGGGTGGGGAAAGGGATTAGGACGGTGTAGGTTTGGCGGTGGGGCATATGTAAGGTCTCCAGGCACAAAAAAGCCGCTCAGGGCGGCGGGTATTCAGATCGGAAATAAAAAAACGCCCCATTGGCAGGGGCGTTTATTTGACAGGAGCGTCGTGTGGTGCTTGATCAGGAGATAGCGGCCAAAGAATTTCAGTCGGAAAACCCTCTTGCTGCTCAATCCGGTTTAGGTCTACTCGATACCCCTTCCACTGTGCCAATAGCGTCACGTCTTCATCCGTTGCACGACCAATATCGACAGCATCTTGTAATGGCCCCATTCGATTCGATGCTGTGATCAGAAGTCCGTCTCGTGTTTTACCAACCGCCAAAACCATCTCGTTAAAGGTAAGCGGTAGAGGAATAGGCCTAGGGGGGATATCGATGGAATACCATTCATCTTTAGTAACATCATCTCGCCGAGAAACTGAACGCCAACCCTGCTTATCATTGCGTACGGCATAACTCATAGTGTGTCTCTCCACCCAATCAAGTTGAGCACGTTGCCGGTGCCCTGCGACGTCCAAGCAATGCTAGTTCCCTTAAGCATTACTTCGGACAGTATGGATGACCGAAAGACGCCACCACTGTTCGGGCCAGAACCAAAACTGTAATCGCTAACCAAGGAGTAGGACGTAGATGGAAATACTCCGACAGCGTTATTGGCTGCAGAATCAGCAAATGCAACACATTTGATATGACTGGCAGTTGGAGGCACAAAACTCGACACCGACACGGAGACCGCCACACCGCCAGTGCTTCCACTAGCCATAGCAGGTAAAACGGCCAAATTGGAACCGGCGGCCTTGTCCACCTCAATAAAACAGTCTGTCTGATTGAACCGCCAAGGGAATCTATTCGCGGTGGAGTCTGTCCGAATCCATCCTACTCGAGCCTTATCCGTATAGCCGGGTGGCATCGTTGGTGACGTGGCGCTCAGTGAAAGCAGCCCTGCCTTTTCAGAATCGTTCCAGATCACCCAAACGCTGTACCAAGTTGAAGCCGCCAATGCGTTAGCATCAAGACCGTTTGCCCCTACAGTCAAACCACTGAAGCTCAAATTTACGGCGCTAAGCGAACGCATACGCTCCCCGGTCCCAACGATCAATTGATCCGCAGAAACATTCACCAATGCATTCAACCCCGAGGACGAGAGCTTAAGGTTTTTGCGACTACCAAGAACAACCAAGTTCTTATACTTCCCCAGCTCCAACTCCAGCGCAGCGATATCAATGCTTCCTTGATTTACCGGAGCATTCCAGGCCTTGATGCACCACATAACCGCCAGGTTTCTCGGACGCGTTTCTGTCGAAGTTCTTACTACTCTGGAAGCATCAAATGAAAGAGAGCCGGCCTGTTGTCCACCCACCGGTCCGTCTGCAAACGCGTTTGCGCTGCGCTCTGTTAGGATAAACGCGCCGCTTGCACTAAGGGCTTCCCCCAAGAACTGATTTACCGAGCTGGCGCTTGAATCCATCCGCCCGGTGATGTTCTGAATCGTATCGTGTTGATAACTACCCACTGCACGATCAGAGTCCATACTTCGCCCATGGTCCCACCCCCGAAAGAACTCGCCGCGAGACTCCGGCAATCGCGTATACCCAACCGCATCACCCGCAACGTTAAACTTCTTCCCCAGATACGCTGCAAGATCCGGATAAACCTCATCCTTGAACAGACTGTTATCCACCTCAAGATATCCAGGTGGAACGGTCCCCAGCGGAAACGGCACCATCACCCCCACCGGCAACGCCGAAGCCTTGGCAATCAACCCCTCAATCTCAGCCTTCGAATACGTCCCCTGCTTCAGGTAATCCATCACCCAAGCCCGAGTCGCCTTCACCACCGTGTCATCGATCAACAACGTCACAATCGACGCATTACTCGTCTCGAAAATCGAGCGGATATAAAACTCTTTCCCCGACCCCGACGTCGCCAACACCGGCTTATACGACTCCGGATATTTCACGATGGCATACAGGATCCCGGTGTCCGTCCACAGCCCGGCCTCCCGCACATACCAGCCGCCCACGTCCGAAGGGATGGTGACTTCGGCCATCAACCAACTGGCGTTTTTCTCATCTTGAAACAGCGCATTCAGCGGCCCGCGCCAGACCTCGCGCTTGAGCGCCTTGGCGCTGGCATCCGGGTTGTACACCGCGCCATTGCCGTCACCGACGGAAATGTGCGCGAGTTTGATCGGTACGCCTGCGGCCTTGCAGGCGGTTTCGTAGGCGATCCCCGCGTCGGTGAGCAGGGTGTAATAGTCAGCCATTTAGTGCTCCTGTGGATAAAGGGTGGTGGTTTCGACGCTGTAGAGAGCAGCCGCCATAAAGGCGCGGCCCGTGGCTTCAACGCCGGCCAGCACGTTGGGGTAGATCGTGGTGAATTCGCCGCACAACGTGGCGGCGCCGATGCTATGGCGGCCGAAAGCGCTCAGGCCTACGGAGATCGACAGGATGTCGCGCTCGCTTTTGGCGTCGGCCAGGCGGCGGTCGAGTCGGGCATCGACGGCTTCGCTGTAGGGCAATTCGGTCCAGGCCCGTACGGCAAAGCTGTAGGGCACGCCCTGCGGTGTTTGCTCGTACCAGGCGCGCACGTCGGGGCTCAGTTGCAGCCCCTTGGCGGCGTTTTCCAGGGCCTGGCGGGTGCCGGCCTGGCGAGCGGTGGGCCAGGCGAGTTTGACGGTGAGGCGTTTCTCGGCCTCGGGGGCGGTGGTGCTCCATTCGCTGACAGCGCGGTCTGCCGCCAAGTAAGGCAAGAACCCCGTCGGTGTGCGATCCGGGTCCATCAGCTCGGGAAACGGTGGCGTGACCCGTTCCAGCAACTCGGCAAAACCCAAGTCCAGGGCCTTTTCCAGCGGTGAGCTGTTGGCGGGCAACAGGCTCGCTTTGGGCTCACTCATAGCGTGCGCACCTCCACCTCGACGCCCGTGCAATACGGGGCCTGGAACGCTGAACTGATGATCGGCTCCAGCGGTTCGAGGATTTGCAGTTGCGCCGCGCCGGCACTGTGGATGGCGTAGTCGATCCAACTCGGGTCCACGCGACCTTCCAGGCGATGACAAGAGTCGGCGTAGGTTTGCAGCAATTGCTGAGCGGCCACTTGGGTCAGACCGGAATCCGGGCCAGCGTTGATCTTGGCCACCACGCGGATTTTGTAGGGCTGGATCTGCGCGCCCTGCACGGTGACCCGATCGGTCTCCGGCCTTACATCGGGACGTGCGAAATGTCGCCGTACACCGTCAAGCAAATCGGCGGAGGCACTGCCATCGCCTTCCCTGGAAAGTACAGTGACCATCACCTCGCCGGGGGCGGTGCGGCGTCCATTGCCATCCTTGACCTGGGCCGCATAGCCGTCCGGATCAAAGGTATAGCTGACAGTGACCACGCCGGCGGTAGCGCTTTGCACCTTGACCGAAGGCCGCTCGCCCAATGTGAATACCTCTCGGCGATACTGCATGCGCGAACCCGCCGCCGGGGCGTGGGGCGCCAGGTAATAGCGCAGGCGTGCGTCGTCGTCGCTTTCGAGTGTTGGCGCCACAGGCGGGAAAGCGACCGGGTCACCGGCGTCGAGTACTTGGCGCTCCAAGCCCATGTCCGCCAGGCGGGCATCCAGATTGCTACCGGTGGCCCACCACGCCAGCATCTGCTTGATACGCGCGTTGTATTTGCGCTCGTGGGTTTGCAGGCGTACGCAAAAGGCCTCAAGGGCCAGGGTCAACAGTTCGCTTTCATTATCGAGGCTGACCTTGAGCTTGACCGCATTTTGCGGTGCACGGGTGGCAACGTAATCGACGACAAACGCCTTGAACTCGGCCAGCAACGGCTCGAACTCATCGACCGCGATAATCGCCGGTTCCGCCAGTTGGTTCTGGCCTGGGATCAGCATGCTCATGTGACGACCTCGAAGGATTGTTGGCGGTTTTTCCAGGTGCCGGCAAAACGCAGCAACACACCGGCGCCCTGGCGGGTGGCGACGATGACCTGGGGTTGAAAGTCGGTGATGCCGTTGTGGGCGTTGTAGAACGCCTGGGCGGCGTGGCTTTGGGCGAGGATCAGCAGGTCATCGCCAAGGTTCTGGCCGAGTAATTGTGGGATCAGCGAGCCGTAAAGCGGACGCTTTTGGCGAGTGCCCACGGGGGTGGTCAGCGCTCGGGTGGCGCGCTGAACGAATTGCAGCCAGTCATCGACGGCTGCCCCGGTGTTCCTATCGATTCCGATCATGGCAAGTCCTTATGCGCTGCTGATCACGCGGCCTTGGTGATCCACCACCGGGCCGCTCAAATGCACACCGGCGGCATCCAGCAAAATGCCGATGGCGCCGAGTTGCAGGGTGATGCTGTCCGCGCTCATCGCCAGGCTGGCCGCGCCGACGATGACGTTGATCTGTTCGCGGGAGCCGGTGACGGTAGTCGTGCCATTACTCCAGTTGAGGGTGTGACTGGCATCGTCGTAGTCGCTTTGGGTGCCGTCCTGATAGCGGCGCCGGGTCAGTGAAGCCTCGCTGGACACTGGCGGAAAAAGACTACTGTTGAGCCCGAACAACGCCACAGACTGCGCGCCACCTTCCCCACCGCCATAGTTGAGTAGCAGGCATTGCTCACCGACCGATGGAATGCGGGATTCGCTTTGCGCACCGGCGCTGGGGTTGAAGAACCGGATAGCCGGGCTGAGCAAATCGCCATGACTGACCTTGCAGGTGTTACTGGCCGCGTCGACCTCCTGGCACACGCCAATCCGACAGAAACTTTCCGCACGCCGATACAGGTCTTCAAGCTGGGCTTCCATTTCCGCCAGGCGCTCGACAATCGGCCCCAGTTGCATGCGTAGCATTGCGTCGAACATGGACTACTCCTGCAGGGGGCGGTATTGATCGGGGTCGTTGATATCGCTGACTTCCCACGTGCGGGCAAACAACGCTGTGCCTGTGGGATCGTCGAGCAGCAATGGGCCGAGATAGAGGGTTTGAATGAAGGAAACGGTCCAGGTGTCGTAGTCCGTTTCCGCGCTGGCCAGCACGGCAGGCGCAGCGACAATGGATACGGGAACGTCGCATTGATCCGGCGGCAGGCCCCAGCGATTGTCCAGGGCTAGGTCCATCAGCTGACTGGCGAGGTCGCAAGCATCAAACGGGGCTGACCCGCTGGCAACCACGGCCTTGAGCGAAACCGACAAGGCATGCGCCTTGCGCCCATCGGGGGAGCGAACGCCGGGACCGTTGCGGTCCACGCTGATCAGCACGCTGGCGTTATCGCCGACGGCGGTGAAGTCCTGGTGGTTGCCTACAAGCAATTGTGGGAAAGCACTTTTCAGTGCCGCCCCAATCGCCAAGGGCAATTGGGAGGGTTTTTCGAGAGATGTCATGGTGGTGCGTCCTTGCAGCGGTTACTGCTGATCCGGGCGGTTGATTCCGATGCGCTTGGCCGCCCATCGTTCGTAAAGGCCGATGGCGACATCCGCGCCGGCCATGGCGGTGAGGCAGCCAATGGCGCCTGCGGTCCAGATGGACATACCGGCGGCGTAGCACAGCATCAATGCCGAGACCCCGCAGACCATGCATGCCCCGGACCGCAAGGCCAGGCGCCGTATCAGCGACCAACCGCGAGCGCCCTCCTTATCGGCGCGCCACATCTCGCCGCTGACCCCGCCGATCAAAGCCAGTACGATCACCAGCCAGATAGGCATTTCCGCTAACGCTTGCTGCTCGTTTGTCATGTCACGCCTCCTGGCTGAGCAATGCCGGCAACGTGCCGGGGTTTGGGTACTTCCGTGTGCCGGTAGGCATTCCAAAAAGCCCGGTTGCCCAGGCTTTTCAGTAATGAGTTCCTCGATCGTTCGGCGCTACTGGCGCGGTACGGATCTTTCCTCGATGTTTTTCCGACCACGATCCCTGTCCGCCGGATAACTGCTTCTGGTGTTTTACGCTGCACACCCGGGTCAGTTGCCAACCCTCTGAACCGTTGAGGCCGGTTCATCGCTGCCTGTTCTTGTAACGCAGTGAAACTAAAGAGCGTCGGCATCCTTGCCGGTGTTACCTGGCGTCCTTGCCATCGCTCTGATGGCGTCCTTGCCGATGTTGCGTGCCTTCCTTGTCTTCCTTGGCAGCATCCTTGCCGCCTCCACCAGGCCTTGTTGGCTGGCTTGAGATGGAGAATATGCATGTATGCATATACAGTCAATGCATCAATGCATTTATTTTTACCAAATAAATGCGCTTGTGCATTTAAGGTCTTGCGGGCACAGGGCTTGGTGGTTTTTGACAGACGAAAAAAAGCCCGCTGATGGGCGGGCTTTGTCTTACGTAATGAGGTTAACGAGCGTACATACCCCACCAGAACACATGACCGAGGATGCTGATCTGTTCATCCTGGATGTCCTGAAAGCTGTAGTCTTCGTCCGGGTGTTCATCGCGATTGAAACTGCGCAGGCGAATTCCGGAAGGCAGGCGGTAGAGCTGTTTCACCCGCAATTGGCCGTTGTGATTGATCGCGTACAAGTCGCCATCAACGATATCGCCAATGCCGCTCTTGCCCGCATTCACCCCGACCGTTGCGCCATCACGCAGTACCGGCAGCATGCTGTTGCCGCGCACGGTCACGCACTTGGCCTGGTCGAACTGCACACCGTTATGTCGCAGGCTGCGCTTGCCGAACCGCAGGCTGGCCTTCTCGCTTTCCTCGATGACGAATCTTCCTGATCCAGCAGCCAATTCAACCTCGCGCAGAAAAGGGATCGACACCTCGTCATCATTAACGGGAGTGTCGTCGTCCCACAGGCTTATGTCCTTGAGTTCCGAATGCATCGGGTCGCGTGCATCCTCCCGCGAGACGCCCAGTGCTAAGCGCCCGCGCAGTTGGTCGGTGCTGATGCCAAAGTACTCGGCGATACGGGAAATGTGCTTGTCCGACGGGTCAACGATCTTGCCGCTGAGAATCCGGGACAACGTGGACTGAGGCACACCGGTACGCCGGTGCAGCTCCGTGGGGGAGATCCGGTCGCGGTCGAGTAGCTCGCGTAAGACGATAGAAACGTTGCGTTTTTGCATAGCGCGGATAGTGACGGGGGTTTGGGGTGTTGGCAAATGCTAATTTGCATATTTAATGCATAAACAGGGATGTGTTAAGGGAGGTTTCGACCAGTAGATCGGCTTTAGCCCTATGATAGTCTTTCGCACATCAGTGAACGTGAGGGGCGCTTTATGGAACAGGCAACTCCCGTCGTTAGCAGGATGACACCTACAGAGACCGAGATCTCAGAGCAAGCACTTCGCTTCGCCCGCTCAAATAAAAAGCCAATCGCCAAACGCATCACAGACAAATCAATCTATCCGCCGGAGGAATCACCCGTATCTGTCTTCATGGCTGGATCGCCCGGTGCAGGAAAAACAGAGGCCTCAATCGCTCTTGTAAACCTGTTCGCCGATACTCCAATTCTGCGTATCGATCCTGACGATCTTCGCAACGAGTTTGAAGCTTATCAAGGGGCGAACTCATGGTTATTTCAACGAGGCGTATCCATTTTAGTCGAAAAAATACTCGACCTTGCACTGGACCAACGACAGTCCTTTCTGCTCGACGGTACGTTTTCGAACCTCAAAGTCGCTAAAAGCAATGTTGAACGCTCATTGAAAAGGGGGACGGTTCGTACAAATCCTTTACGTGTACCAAAATCCAATGCTTGCCTGGGACTTTGTAAAGGCCCGTGAAGAGGCTGAAGGCAGAAGGATTCGTAAAGAGCATTTCATCGAGCAGTATTTTGCTGCACGTGACGTAGTGAACGCGCTTAAGCTAGATTATGGAGCCGATGTTCACGTGGACTTGCTCATCAAGCACATCGACAATTCTGGACGGCTCTATAAAGCAGGGGTCGATAAAATTGACTACCATATCCCTGAGCAACATACGCGGGCCGATCTAGAGGCCAGCCTCAGGCTACCATCAGGAGCGCATTGATGATTTCGATCAAGCTAGGCTTGTCCAAAGGCGTGAAAAGCTCATTTGCCGACTTTATTCGTGACGCAAAATCCGATCAGAAAAAGCGTGTTTACAGCGAAGTGCTTACCGAGGCGACCAAGCAACAGAACCTCGTAATGATGAAGGCTGAGGCAAAACGAGCCTGATAGCCGTCAAAAAATTTTCTAAAGCCCGGCCCAGCGCCGGGCTTTTTATTGGGTCAATGCTTCCCCCCGACGTTCCGCTGCGAACCCACGACGTCGCATGTTAACCTTGCCGCCATCGCAAAATCGCAGGGCCGAATGCCCCACCTTTGCCCCACTCCTTTCAACGAATTTGCTAATTATCTGATGAGTAAGAACACTTCCGATCTCTCCTCCCACACCCCGATGATGCAGCAGTACTGGCGCCTGAAAAACCAGCACCCTGATCAGTTGATGTTCTATCGCATGGGCGACTTCTACGAGATCTTCTACGAAGACGCGAAGAAGGCCGCCAAGCTGCTGGACATCACCCTGACCGCGCGCGGGCAGTCGGCTGGGCAGTCGATTCCGATGTGTGGCATTCCTTACCACTCGTTGGAAGGCTACCTGGTCAAGCTGGTAAAGCTGGGCGAGTCGGTGGTGATCTGTGAGCAGATCGGCGATCCGGCGACCAGCAAGGGGCCGGTGGAACGCCAGGTGGTGCGCATTATTACGCCGGGGACGGTGAGTGATGAAGCGTTACTGGATGAGCGTCGCGATAACCTGATCGCGGCGGTGTTGGGTGACGAGCGTCTGTTCGGCCTTTCGGTGTTGGATATCACCAGCGGCAATTTCAGCGTGCTGGAGATCAAAGGCTGGGAGAACCTGCTGGCGGAGCTTGAGCGCATCAACCCGGTGGAACTGTTGATTCCGGATGATTGGCCCAAGGACCTGCCAGCGGAAAAGCGTCGTGGGACCAAGCGTCGTGCGCCGTGGGACTTCGAGCGCGATTCAGCGCTGAAAAGCCTGTGCCAGCAATTCTCCGTGCAAGACCTTAAAGGCTTCGGTTGCGAAACCCTGACCCTGGCCATCGGCGCCGCCGGTTGCCTGCTCAGCTACGCCAAGGAAACCCAGCGCACCGCCCTGCCGCATTTGCGCAGCCTGCGCCATGAGCGGCTGGACGATACCGTGGTGCTCGACGGTGCCAGCCGTCGCAACCTGGAATTGGACACCAACCTGTCCGGCGGGCGTGACAATACCCTGCAATCGGTAGTAGACCGTTGCCAGACCGCCATGGGCAGCCGCTTGCTGACTCGCTGGCTGAACCGCCCGCTGCGGGACTTGAGCGTGCTGCAAGCGCGTCAGACGTCTATTACCTGTCTGCTGGACGGCTATCGCTTCGAGAAGCTGCAACCACAGTTGAAGGAAATTGGCGATATCGAACGCATCCTGGCGCGGATCGGCCTGCGCAATGCGCGGCCTCGCGACCTGGCACGCCTGCGCGATGCCCTCGGCGCCTTGCCACAGCTGCAAGCCGCGATGACCGACCTGGACACGCCGCACCTGCAACAACTTGCCGTAATTGCCAGCACCTACCCGGAACTGGCCGCGCTGTTGGAAAAAGCCATCATCGACAACCCGCCGGCGATCATCCGTGACGGCGGTGTGTTGAAGACCGGCTACGACACTGAACTGGACGAGCTGCAAGCCCTGAGCGAAAACGCCGGGCAGTTCCTGATCGACCTGGAAGCCCGCGAGAAAGCCCGCACCGGCCTGGCCAACCTCAAAGTCGGCTACAACCGCGTGCATGGCTACTTTATTGAGCTGCCCAGCAAGCAGGCCGAGTCGGCACCCATCGACTATCAACGCCGCCAGACGCTCAAGGGCGCCGAGCGCTTTATTACCCCAGAGCTCAAAGAGTTTGAAGACAAGGCGCTGTCGGCCAAAAGCCGAGCCCTGGCGCGGGAAAAAATGCTCTATGAGGCCTTGCTCGAAGACCTCATCGGCCAATTGGCGCCATTGCAAGACACCGCCGCCGCACTGGCCGAGCTGGATGTACTGAGTAACCTCGCCGAGCGTGCGCTGAACCTTGACCTGAACTGCCCACGTTTCGTGAGCGAGCCATGCATGCGCATCGTGCAGGGGCGCCACCCGGTGGTGGAGCAGGTGCTGACTACGCCGTTCGTCGCCAACGACCTGTCGCTGGACGATGACACCCGCATGTTGGTGATCACCGGTCCCAACATGGGTGGTAAATCCACCTACATGCGCCAGACCGCATTGATCGTGTTGCTGGCGCACATCGGCAGCTTTGTGCCAGCAGCCAGTTGCGAACTGTCCCTGGTGGACCGCATTTTCACCCGGATCGGCTCCAGCGATGACCTGGCCGGTGGCCGTTCGACCTTTATGGTGGAAATGAGCGAAACCGCCAACATCTTGCACAACGCCACCGAACGCAGCCTGGTGCTGATGGACGAAGTGGGTCGCGGCACCAGCACCTTCGACGGCCTGTCGCTGGCGTGGGCCGCGGCCGAGCGTCTGGCGCACCTGCGGGCCTATACGCTGTTTGCCACTCACTACTTCGAACTGACCGTACTGCCGGAAAGTGAGCCGCTGGTGGCCAACGTGCATCTCAATGCCACAGAGCACAACGAGCGCATCGTGTTCTTGCACCACGTGCTGCCGGGGCCAGCCAGCCAGAGTTACGGTTTGGCCGTCGCACAATTGGCCGGCGTGCCGAACGAGGTCATCACCCGCGCGCGCGAGCACCTCAGCCGCCTGGAAACCACAGCTTTGCCCCATGAAACTGTGGTGGCAAGCACAGCTAAAGGCTCGAGCAAACCAGCAGCCCCGCACCAGAGCGATATGTTCGCTAGCCTGCCCCATCCGGTGCTGGAGGAGCTGGCCAAGCTCGACCTGGACGACATGACGCCGCGCAAAGCGCTCGAAATGTTATATGCACTGAAGGTTCGGATATAACGCTCGGCCTTGCAAGCTGGTAGACTCTCGCGCGGTTTGGGATGCTGCTGGCTTTTAGCCTGGCTTGCAGACTATCGCTCCCAAACCTCGCGAGCCCTGCCACAAAGGGTTTCGCTGCCGCCGCCTGAGGAGAGAATTAGAAATGACCTTCGTCGTCACCGACAACTGCATCAAGTGCAAGTACACCGACTGCGTGGAAGTATGTCCGGTGGACTGCTTCTACGAAGGCCCGAACTTCCTGGTAATCCACCCGGACGAGTGCATTGACTGCGCCCTGTGTGAGCCAGAATGCCCGGCCGTCGCGATTTTCTCCGAGGACGAAGTCCCGGCAGAGATGCAGGAATTTATTCAGTTGAACGTCGAGCTGGCGGAAATCTGGCCGAATATCACTGAGAAGAAAGACTCGCTGCCGGATGCGGCCGAGTGGGATGGCGTCAAAGGCAAGATCAAAGACCTCGAACGCTAACTGCGTCGCCGCCAAACAAAAAAAGGCCCTTAGGGGCCTTTTTTGCGTTCTGGGGTACACGCAGTCACTTTTCTACAGGCAAAAAAAAGGGGCGGTATGACCCGCCCACATTTTTTCCCTAGTCCCTGTATTCCTTTTCATCATCCTGATGAATCGCATCCTGCGACGTTCCTTTAAACCATCGTTCCGTGATGGCTGTGTCAATCCGTGGACACAGGGCTGATCTTAGAGAGTTCCAAAAGATGTTCAACGGGATGCAACGTGAGGACTAACGGGTTCAACAACTTGAGAGGCGTTAAATATTTGTTATATTTCAAATAGATAGAAAACCCTCTCACGATTTCGAGTCGCTCATGCCGGCTTAAAAAACCATTCGCTTACGAAAAAGTAAGCGAATGCTTACACCAGCAACCACGTAAAAGCGTAACAAGACCCCTTCTCACTCAGTCGTCGCTGACAGTAATGGTCGGCATGGCTGGCGCTGCGGCTTCCTGCAGGACGATTCGCGCCCCTACATGACGAGCCAATTCCTGGTAGATCATGGCGATCTGGCTGTCCGGCTCAGCGACCACGGTGGGTTTGCCACCATCGGCCTGCTCACGGATCAGCATCGACAACGGCAGTGAAGCCAGCAGTTCGACACCGTACTGTGTCGCCAACTTCTCACCACCGCCTTCCCCGAACAGATGCTCGGCGTGGCCGCAGTTGGAGCAGATGTGCACGGCCATGTTTTCCACGACACCCAGCACTGGAATATTGACCTTACGGAACATCTCCACGCCTTTTTTCGCGTCGAGCAGCGCCAGGTCCTGGGGCGTGGTGACGATCACCGAACCGGCCACCGGAACCTTCTGCGCCAGGGTCAGCTGGATATCGCCGGTGCCTGGCGGCATGTCGATCACCAGGTAGTCCAGGTCGCCCCAAGCGGTTTGGGTGACCAACTGCAGCAACGCACCGGACACCATCGGCCCACGCCAGACCATCGGCGTGTTGTCATCCGTAAGGAAGGCCATGGACATGACTTCCACGCCCAGGGACTCGATGGGCACAAACCACTTCTGGTCCTTGACCTTCGGCCGCGTACCTTCGGCGATGCCAAACATCACACCTTGGCTCGGGCCGTAGATATCGGCGTCGAGAATGCCCACACGCGCACCTTCACGGGCCAAAGCCAAGGCCAGGTTGGCGGCGGTAGTGGATTTGCCCACGCCGCCCTTGCCGGATGCCACGGCAACCACATTCTTGACGTTGGCCAGGCCAGGGATTTGTGCCTGGGCCTTGTGCGGGGCGATCACGCACTGGATGTCGACCTTGGCCGAGCGCACGCCCTCCAGGCCTTCGATGGCCATTTGCAGCATCTGCGCCCAGCCGCTCTTGAACAGGCCTGCGGCATAGCCCAGCTCCAGCTGGACCGACACCTGGTCGCCCTGGACCTCGATGGCACGTACACAACCGGCGCTGACCGGGTCTTGGTTCAAATAGGGGTCGGTGTACTGGCGAAGAACGGCTTCCACCGCTGCGCGATTGACGGCGCTCATGGGCTACTCCCGAAAAAAGACTGACTGAAACAGGCGGCTATCCTAACCGTTCCAGCCGCCCAGCGGCATGCTTTCGCAGGCGAGTAAGCTGCTGAAACAACGCCACGGGGTGAAATATATTTCCCGGCGCTTTATAGTGGCCGACCTCCGTTTCATCAAGTAGCCGAGCCCCATGTCCGAGCCACGCAAGATCCTCGTCACCAGCGCCCTGCCCTATGCCAATGGTTCGATCCATCTTGGCCATATGCTTGAGTACATCCAGACCGATATGTGGGTGCGCTTCCAGAAGCATCGCGGCAATCAATGCATTTATGTCTGCGCGGACGACGCCCACGGCTCGGCCATCATGTTGCGCGCCGAAAAGGAAGGCATCACCCCGGAACAACTGATCGCCAACGTGCAGGCTGAACACAGCGCCGACTTTGCCGAGTTCCTGGTGGATTTCGATAACTTCCACTCCACCCACTCCGAAGAAAACCGCGAGCTGTCGAGCCAGATCTACCTGCGCTTGAAGGAAGCCGGGCATATCGACCAACGTTCGGTCACCCAGTACTTCGACCCGGAAAAGAAAATGTTCCTGGCCGACCGTTTCATCAAGGGCACTTGCCCGAAATGCGGCACCGAAGACCAGTACGGCGACAACTGCGAAAAATGCGGTGCGACCTACGCGCCGACTGAGCTGAAGGATCCGAAATCGGCGATCTCTGGCGCCACCCCGGTGCTCAAGGACTCCCAGCATTTCTTCTTCAAGCTCCCGGACTTCCAGCAGATGCTGCAAGCCTGGACCCGCAGCGGCACCCTGCAGGACGCCGTCGCCAACAAACTCGCCGAATGGCTCGACAGCGGCTTGCAGCAGTGGGACATCTCCCGCGATGCGCCGTACTTTGGCTTCGAGATCCCGGGCGAGCCGGGCAAGTATTTCTATGTGTGGCTGGATGCGCCGATCGGCTACATGGCCAGCTTCAAGAACCTGTGTGATCGCACGCCGGAGCTGGACTTCGACGCGTTTTGGAACAAAGACTCCACCGCTGAGCTGTACCACTTCATCGGCAAGGACATCGTCAACTTCCACGCCCTGTTCTGGCCGGCGATGCTGGAGGGTTCGGGCTACCGCAAGCCGACCGCCATCAACGTGCACGGTTACCTGACGGTCAATGGCCAGAAGATGTCCAAGTCCCGCGGGACCTTTATCAAGGCGCGCACCTACCTGGACCACCTGTCGCCGGAGTATCTGCGCTACTACTACGCCGCCAAGCTGGGCCGTGGCGTCGACGACTTGGACCTGAACCTGGAAGACTTCGTACAGAAGGTCAACTCGGACCTGGTAGGCAAGGTCGTCAACATCGCCAGCCGTTGCGCCGGGTTTATTCACAAGGGCAACGCTGGTCTACTGGTGGCCGAGAACGCTGCGCCAGAGCTGACCGATGCATTCCTGGCCGCTGCGCCAAGCATTGCCGATGCCTATGAAGCCCGCGACTTTGCCCGCGCCATGCGCGAGATCATGGGCCTGGCCGACCGCGCCAACGCCTGGATCGCCGATAAGGCACCGTGGTCGCTGAACAAGCAGGAAGGCAAGCAGGCAGAGGTCCAGGCGATCTGCGCCACGGGCGTGAACCTGTTCCGCCAGTTGGTGATCTTCCTCAAGCCGGTGCTGCCGTTGCTTGCCGCCGACGCCGAGGCGTTCCTCAACGTCGCGCCGCTGACCTGGAACGACCACGCGACTCTGCTCAGCAACCACCAGTTGAACGAGTTCAAGCCGCTGATGACCCGTATCGACCCGGTGAAAGTCCAAGCCATGACCGACGCATCCAAAGAAGACCTGGTCGCCAGTCAGACCGACACCGGCGAATCGGCGCCTGCTGGTAATGGCGAGTTGGCCAAAGACCCGCTTTCTCCGGAAATCGAGTTCGACGCCTTCGCCGCCGTGGACCTGCGAGTGGCGCTGATCATCAAGGCTGAAGCGGTGGAAGGCGCCGACAAGCTGTTACGCCTGACACTGGATATCGGCGACGAGCAACGCAACGTGTTCTCGGGCATCAAGAGCGCTTACCCAGACCCTTCCAAGCTCGATGGGCGCCTGACCATGATGATCGCCAACCTCAAGCCGCGGAAAATGAAGTTCGGTATCTCTGAAGGCATGGTGATGGCGGCCGGCCCTGGCGGCGAAGAGATCTACCTGCTGAGCCCTGACAGCGGCGCCAAGCCGGGCCAGCGTATCAAGTAAGCCTTGTCATAAAGCCCTGTCTTGCAAGCGACAGGGCTTTTCAGCTAGTCCCCCCTTCTCGCTTGCCGGATAATCAGCTTCTATTTGTTTAACCGGCATGCCAATGATCACAGCATGAATCTCACTCAACGTATCGACGCGCTGCTACCGCAGACCCAATGCGGTAAATGCGGGCACCCGGGCTGTAGGCCCTACGCCGAGGGCATCGCCAAAGGCGAGGCCATCAACAAGTGCCCGCCGGGTGGACAAGAGACCATCGTCAGCCTGGCGCATCTGCTAAGCGTTCCGGTGCTGGATCTGGACACCACACGTGGCGAAGCGCCAGCGCAGATCGCCTATATCCGTGAGGCCGAGTGCATTGGCTGTACCAAATGTATCCAGGCTTGCCCGGTGGATGCGATTGTCGGTGCCGCCAAGCTGATGCATACCGTGATCATCGACGAGTGCACCGGTTGCGACCTGTGTGTGGCGCCCTGCCCTGTTGACTGTATAGAGATGCGCCCACAGGCGAGCGTGCTGCCGATCGTGGGCGGCCTGGCGAGTACCGACCACGAACGTCGCGAACGTGGGCTCAAGCGTGATCGTGCGCGGCGACGGTTTGAACAGCGTAACGCCCGCCTGCAACGGGAAGAAGAGCACAAGCTCGCCGAACGCCTGGCCCGCGCCAAGCGTTCAGGCCCCGTCGAAGCACAACAGCAAGCCCCCCATCAAGCGGCCAACGACGCGGCGATCAAGAAAGCCAAGATCGGTGTTGCGATGAGCCGCGCCCAGTTGCATAAGTCCCTAAAGGCATTCGGCCATCCGCCGACCTTTGAGCAGCAATCCCAGTTGGTGGTCCTGCAGCACCAATTCGAAACCGCAGAGCAAGCACTCGCCATGCTGGAAGCGAGCAGCCCACCGCCGCCGCCAACAGCGAAAGACCCTGAGCTCAAGCGCGCAAAAATCCAGCTGGCCATGCGCCGCGCCGAACTGAAAAAAGCCCAGGACCAGAATGCTGACCCACAGCAACTGGCAGCCTTGAGTGCTGCGCTGGCCGTTGCGGATCAAGCCCTGCATGCGGCTGAAGCAATCTCCGAGCAACCGCTACCAGAGCTACAACGCATAGAGAAGCGCCCCATCGACAGCCAACTGCGCCAATTGAAAACTGCCCTGGCCTACGCCCGCGCCGATGTCAGCAAGCTGCAACGCCAACCCGAGGTCAGTGTGGATGAACTTAACGCGGCTCAACACAAGCTTGAAGAAGCACAACGCCAGGTAGACGCCCATGTCAGCGGGTGAATCGTCACTTGTTACGTATCACTGACGACGCCACATTGGCCGCTTGCCTGGGCTATTACTGACATTCCGCTGACCGCCTGCAAGGAGCCATCAGTCCCATGAACGCAGCAAAACGCCTGGAAATTTTTCGCAGGCTTCACGAAGACAATCCAGAGCCCAAGACCGAGCTGGCCTACTCCTCGCCGTTCGAGTTACTGATTGCGGTGATTCTGTCGGCCCAGTCCACGGACGTTGGCGTAAACAAGGCCACGGCCAAACTGTACCCGATGGCCAACACCCCGGAGGCTATCTACGCCCTTGGCGTGGAAGGGTTGTCGGAGTACATCAAGACCATTGGCTTATATAACAGCAAGGCCAAGAACGTTATCGAGACGTGCCGCTTGCTGGTGGAGTTGCATGGCAGCGAAGTACCGCAGACCCGCGAGGCCCTTGAAGCCTTGCCGGGTGTAGGCCGAAAAACCGCCAACGTGGTGCTCAACACCGCTTTCCGGCAACTGACCATGGCGGTGGACACACATATTTTTCGCGTGAGCAACCGCACCGGCATCGCCCGAGGCAAGAACGTTGTGGAGGTGGAAAAGCAGTTGATGAAATTTGTACCCAAGCCCTACCTGCTTGATTCACACCACTGGCTGATCCTGCACGGACGCTATGTTTGCCAGGCCCGTAAGCCGCGCTGCGGCAGCTGTCGCATCGAAGACTTGTGTGAATACAAGGACAAGACCTCCGACGATTGAGGATTCATTAGCTTTCTCGATAAGCCGATTGAAAAAATCTTTTTTACCCATTCATGGATTATCGTTATAAGGAGCGCCAACGGCAGTCTTAGCCCGGAGTGAACCTTATGAGCACTGGCAAAGAACAACTGGAAGTGGAAGACGACCTTGTTGAGTCGGATGACGATGGGGCAGAAGCACCTGTGGCAGAGGTGGCCAAGACCAATCTGAGCAAACGCCGCACTATCGATAACCTTCTGGAAGAGCGACGCTTGCAAAAACAACTGACCGATTATGACTTTGACCTCTGAATTGGGCAGTCGACGACCGGAAGCCTCCTGACGGAGGCTTTTTTTGCCGGTGAAACAGGCTAATCGATTTGCAACGCGCGCCCTACACCAGCCCGTTACGCTGGGCCAGCTCAATCAAGTCCACCAGTGAGCGAGCATTGAGCTTTAGCAGCAGGCGGGTTTTGTAGGTGCTGACGGTCTTGTTGCTGAGGAACATGCCGTCGGCGATCTCCTTGTTGGTCTTGCCCCGCGCCAATTGCTGCAACACCATCATCTCCCGGCCCGACAGGCGTTCGACCATGTCGGCCTCGCTGGCATTGCCCATCGTGGAGCGCACCGAGTTGAGCGCTTGGTTAGGGAAATAGCTGTAGCCAGAAAGCACAGCCTTGATTGCACTGAGCAACTCCGTCAGGTCCTGCTGCTTGCACACGTAGCCAGCAGCCCCCGCCTGCATACAACGCATGGAAAAATGCCCAGGCGCCTGAGACGTCAACACCAACACCTTGAACGGCGTCGGTTGTTTGGTGGACGAAAGCCGGCAAATAACTTCCAGGCCATCAAGTTTGGGAATTCCAATATCCAGTATGACAATGTCCGGCATATGCTCCCGCGCAAGTTGCAACGCATCGACACCGTTATCGGTCTCTGCAACGACCTCATAACCATGACGCTCCATCAGCATACGTACAGCAAGACGAATGACGGGGTGATCATCCACGATCAGCACTTTATTCATGTGAAAGTCCAATTTCGCTGTTCGAATTATTTAGAGCAAGCACAATAGCCTAGTCGTTTCCTAGTTGGCATAGCATTCCCCCCCAAGCAACAGCAAGCAGAGACCCAACCCACAAACATAAAGGAAATGCCCTACAAAAAAACGCCGACCCAGATGTATCCACTTTTATGGAGCCTTTCAGACCTTTCCCGGGCCTTACATGTTTTGACTCAAATCTGCCAGAAATACGGGGGGCACGGTATACGTGCCGCACAGGAGTTTCAGGAAACACCCCTTGCCTTGTTTCTATACACGGGTAAGCAGGCCGGAAAAATTCAGCCATTTCAGTTCCATTTAACATATTTATTTACACCAATAATTCCTACAGAAATTTCGGCAACTTACACCGCTGCCATACTTCCATGAGTGAATTTTCTGTAAGACTAGTTCCTAGTCAGGTGTAAAAAAATCATTCCCCCTACGAGGATTCCAAAAAGCCAGTAGTTTAAAATCCAAGAAAAAACACTATCAAGTGTTTAACCAGCATAAACATCACGATCATGTTTAAATCTGCAGGCAAAAAAAATGGCCCCTTGAACAAGGGGCCATTTTTCACAACACGCGAACTACTCAGAACAACGAACGGCCTTTATTGGCAGCAATGCGCATGCGCAATGCGTTCAACTTGATAAAGCCTGCTGCGTCCGCCTGGTTGTAAGCGCCACCGTCTTCTTCGAACGTGGCGATATTGGCGTCGAACAATGAATCGTCGGACTTGCGGCCGGTAACAATCACGTTGCCTTTGTACAGCTTGAGGCGCACAACGCCGTTCACATGAGCCTGGGAGGCGTCGATCATCTGTTGCAGCATCAGACGCTCAGGGCTCCACCAGTAGCCGGTGTAGATCAGGCTGGCGTACTTGGGCATCAGCTCGTCTTTGAGGTGAGCCACTTCGCGGTCGAGGGTGATGGACTCGATGGCGCGGTGGGCGCGCAGCATGATGGTGCCGCCTGGAGTTTCGTAGCAGCCACGGGACTTCATGCCCACGTAACGGTTCTCGACGATGTCGAGGCGACCGATACCGTGTTCACCGCCGATACGGTTCAGGGTCGCCAGCACAGTGGCCGGAGTCATTTCGACGCCGTCCAGCGCGACGATGTCGCCGTTGCGGTAGGTCAGTTCCAGGTACTGCGGCTTGTCTGGAGCGTTCTCCGGGGAGACGGTCCATTTCCACATGTCTTCTTCGTGCTCGGTCCAGGTGTCTTCCAGCACGCCGCCTTCATAGGAGATGTGCAGCAAGTTGGCGTCCATCGAGTACGGGGACTTCTTCTTGCCGTGACGCTCGATCGGGATTGCGTGCTTTTCAGCGTAATCCATCAGCTTTTCACGGGACAGCAGGTCCCATTCACGCCAAGGGGCAATCACTTTCACGCCTGGCTTGAGAGCGTAGGCACCCAGCTCGAAACGCACCTGGTCGTTACCCTTGCCGGTGGCGCCATGGGAAATGGCGTCAGCGCCGGTTTCGTTGGCGATTTCGATCAAGCGCTTGGCGATCAGCGGACGTGCGATGGAGGTACCCAGCAGGTACTCGCCTTCGTAGACGGTGTTGGCGCGAAACATCGGGAAAACGAAATCGCGGACGAACTCTTCGCGCAGGTCGTCAATGTAGATCTCTTTCACGCCCATGGCTTGCGCCTTGGCACGTGCAGGTTCGACCTCTTCGCCCTGACCCAGGTCAGCGGTGAAGGTCACCACTTCACAGTTATAAGTATCCTGCAGCCACTTGAGGATCACCGAAGTGTCCAGGCCGCCGGAATACGCGAGAACGACCTTGTTTACGTCGGCCATGCCATCACTCCACGGGGTTGTACGGAAAGGCGACGATTCTACCGACCAAAACCGTGAATTTACAGGGGCGCGACAGCAAATGAAGATAAAGCGACAGATTATGTCGAGCGAGCGACCGATGGTCGCTCGTTATGAGGTGGCTGCCGGATTGCTTGGCGTTGTGGCCTGGGGCGCCGGTTTCTCGGGGGTTGCCACTCGCTCAAGCTGGATATTGACCCGACGGTTGCGTGCCCGGTTGGCGGCATTGGTGTTGGGCGCCAGCGGATAACTTTCGCCGTGAAAGCGCAAGGTGACCTGCGACTCCTGGATTCCGTTGGCCTTGAAGTAGTCCATGACCGCCAATGCACGACGGCGAGATACGTCACGGTTGGTCAGACGGTTGCCGCTATTGTCCGAATGGCCATTGAGTTCGATATGGTTAACCGTGGGATCAGCTTTCATATAAGCGAGAATCACCGACAGCTTCTGCTTGGCAGCCGCGTCCAGTTCGATGCCACCACCGGGGAACCCCACCTCGGTCTGTTTGACCTGGTCGTAATTCATCGGCAACAGCTTGGCGGTGCACAGTTGATAGTCGTTGTAGGCCTTGTTGAATTTCACCGGCAACAGGCGGACTTCCGAATAGCTCCCTTCACGCCCGTAATGCCGCACGGTGGGGCTACGACCTTCAAGCAGACCGTTGAATAACCGTCCAGCCTGGGCCTGGGAACTGTTGAACAACACATCGCCGCTGCCGGCACGTACGGCGCCAAGGTTGATATCACCTCGACCTGGCTGCCACGGTGCTGCGGCGGCCAGCAAGGTTGCGGAACCGCCGCCAAACGAGCCGTTATAGGTTTTCAGACGAAACGTCGCCTGCTCTCCGGCCCGACGCACGAACTCACCCGAGCCGAAATCGGTGATCGGCTGAGTCAGGCGGCACTCGAACTGGTCGCCCTCAACCTTCCACTCAATATTCTCCAGACGTGTCTGGAACGTGAGGGCCATCGCAGGCAGGCTGGCGAACACACTGAGCAGGGCTAGATATTGCTGGCGCACGGGAGGCTCCACTGGTTTCTACAACACTTCAAAGCGTCATACATCGATAAGGCATACAAAAGGCTATCGGATGCATCCTGCAAAACTTGATAGCGAGTGCCTGCAAGAGTCTTTTCCGGTAGCATTCCCACCAGATTGACCCGCCTGGAATCCCCAATGTCCGACCGCCTGACCCTGCTGCGTCCCGACGACTGGCATATTCATCTTCGCGATGGTGCTGCGTTGCCCCAAACCGTGGCCGATGTGGCGCGCACGTTTGGCCGTGCCATCATCATGCCTAACCTGGTACCACCGGTGCGCAATGCCGCTGAAGCCGACGCCTATCGCCAGCGAATTCTCGCTGCGCGGCCGGCCGGCAGCCGCTTCGAACCGTTAATGGTGCTCTACCTCACCGACCGCACCCAGCCCGAAGAGATTCGCGAGGCCAAGGCCAGCGGCTACGTGCACGCCGCCAAGCTGTACCCGGCGGGCGCGACCACCAACTCCGATTCTGGCGTGACCAGCATCGACAAGATCCTGCCCGCCATCGAAGCCATGGCCGAAGTTGGTATGCCGCTGCTGATCCACGGTGAAGTCACCCGTGGCGACGTGGACGTGTTCGACCGCGAGAAGATCTTCATCGACGAGCATATGCGCCGCGTGGTCGAGCTGTTCCCGACCCTCAAGGTGGTGTTTGAACACATCACCACGGCCGATGCCGTGCAGTTCGTCAACGAGGCTTCGGCCAACGTCGGCGCGACCATCACCGCCCATCACCTGCTGTATAACCGCAACCACATGCTGGTTGGCGGGATTCGGCCGCACTTCTATTGCCTGCCGATCCTCAAGCGCAACACCCACCAGGTGGCGCTGCTGGATGCCGCGACCAGCGGCAACCCGAAGTTCTTCCTCGGCACCGACTCGGCGCCCCACGCCCAGCACGCCAAGGAAGCCGCGTGCGGTTGTGCCGGTTGCTACACCGCCTATGCGGCCATCGAGTTGTATGCCGAAGCATTCGAACAGCGTAATGCCTTGGACAAGCTTGAAGGTTTCGCCAGCCTCAACGGCCCGCGCTTCTACGGCCTGCCGGCGAATACCGATCGCATCACCCTGGTCCGTGAAGACTGGACCGCCCCTGCCAGCCTGCCGTTTGGCGAGCTGACTGTTATCCCGCTGCGCGCCGGTGAAACACTGCGCTGGCGCCTGCTGGAGGAAAGCAAGTGAGTGAAGACCATTACGATGACGAACACGAGCACAGCGGTGGCGGTTCCCGTCACCCGATGGCCGAGCGGTTTCGCGGCTATCTGCCGGTTGTCATCGACGTAGAAACCGGTGGTTTCAATTGCGCCACCGACGCATTGCTGGAAATCGCCGCGACCACCATCGGCATGGACGAGCAGGGCTTTGTGTTCCCGGAGCACACCCACTTCTTCCGCGTCGAACCGTTCGAAGGCGCCAATATTGAAGCCGCCGCTTTGGAATTCACCGGGATCAAGCTCGATCACCCACTGCGCATGGCAGTGAGTGAGGAAGCAGCGCTGACCGATATCTTCCGTGGCGTGCGCAAGGCGCTGAAGGCCAATGGTTGCAAACGCGCGATCCTAGTGGGTCATAACAGCAGCTTCGACCTGGGTTTCCTGAACGCCGCCGTGGCGCGGCTGGACATGAAGCGCAACCCGTTTCACCCGTTCTCCAGCTTCGACACCGCCACCCTCGCTGGCCTGGCTTATGGCCAGACGGTATTGGCCAAGGCGTGCCAGGCAGCCGGTATCGACTTTGACGGTCGTGAGGCCCACTCGGCGCGCTACGACACCGAGAAAACGGCCGATCTGTTCTGCGGCATCGTCAACCGCTGGAAGCAGATGGGTGGCTGGGAAGATTTCGGCGACTGAAGCCAGATCCCATCCATAAAAAAACCGGCCTTTTAACAGGCCGGTTTTTTTGTGCCGCGATTCTGGCTTACAGCTTGCCAGCGTTCTCGGTCAGGTAAGCCGCAACGCCTTCTGGCGAAGCGTTCATGCCTTTGTCGCCTTTTTTCCAGTTGGCTGGGCAGACTTCGCCGTGCTCTTCGTGGAATTGCAGAGCGTCGACCAGGCGGATCAGCTCTTCCATGTTACGGCCCAGTGGCAGGTCGTTAACGATCTGGGAGCGAACAACGCCTTTGTCGTCGATCAGGAATGCGCCACGGAAAGCCACGCCGCCTTCGGACTCAACGTCGTAGGCCTTGGCGATTTCGTGCTTCAGGTCGGCAGCCATGGTGTATTTGACTTTGCCGATGCCGCCATCATTGATGGCAGTGTTGCGCCAGGCGTTGTGGGTGAAATGGGAGTCGATGGATACGGCTACCACTTCAACGTTACGCGCCTTGAAATCGTCCATGCGGTGGTCCAGAGCGATCAGCTCCGAAGGGCAGACGAAGGTGAAGTCCAGCGGGTAGAAGAACACCAGGCCGTATTTGCCTTTGATGGCTTCAGACAGTTTGAAGCTGTCTACGATTTCGCCATTGCCGAGGACGGCAGGTACGTCGAAATCCGGGGCTTGTTTGCCGACGAGTACGCTCATTGGGTATCTCCTGATGTAAGGGTGACGATTGAAGTAAAAGGACCGCCTCCCAGTCTGCCGTGTATAAGCGACAGCCCTGTGACGCAGTCACGCTTCGTGAAGACCGACCATCATACACTGAAAAAACCGTTCGTCAGTGAAGGCGCCGCGCCAGCCAATACCTGACGAATCTACTTTGACAATCATTCTCGTTAACATTAAGATCCATCGCACTTAAGCCTTAAACCCGCGACGGTTCTCCCTTATGTATGTGTGCCTCTGTACTGGCGTCACCGACGGACAAATCCGCGAAGCAATCTATGAAGGTTGCTGCAGCTACAAGGAAGTGCGTGAAACCACCGGCGTTGCCAGCCAGTGCGGCAAATGTGCTTGCCTTGCCAAGCAAGTGGTACGGGAAACCCTGACGCAGCTGCAAACAGCCCAGGCCGCGCTCCCCTATTCAGTAGAATTTACACACGCTTAATTGGGCGTGTTTTAAAGAACCGGACTTAGAGTCCGGTTTTTTTATGCCTGCAATTCAATTAGTTAGCGCGAAGACGCGGAACACAAACATTCTTATTCCGATTAATTTTCATTTATTATTCAATAACTTAGGTTTGACACTAAGGTTTTCGCCGCTCAAACTCCGCCCATACACAGCTATTACAGGGCAGGACCCCAGTCATGAAAGGCGACATCTCAGTCATCCAGCAACTCAACAAAATCCTTGCCAATGAACTGGTCGCGATCAATCAGTACTTTCTGCATGCACGCATGTACGACGATTGGGGCCTGGAAAAGCTGGGCAAGCGTGAATACAAAGAATCCATCAAAGCCATGAAGGACGCCGACGCGCTGATCAAGCGCATCCTGTTCCTCGAAGGCCTGCCGAACGTACAAGACCTGGGCAAGCTGAACATCGGCGAGCACACCCGGGAAATGATCAGCAGCGACCTCAAGTTCGAGCACAAGAGCCACAGCGACCTCAAGGCCGCCATTGCTCACTGCGAAACCAAAGGCGACTTCGGTAGCCGTGAACTGCTGGAAGATATCCTCGAAGACCAGGAAGAACACATCGACTGGCTGGAAACCCAGCTGGGCCTGATCGTTAAAGTCAGCCTGGAAAACTATCTGCAATCGCAGATGGGCGAATAAGCCCAAGCAGGCAGGCACAAAAAAGCCCCGCTCTCTCACGAGAAGCGGGGCTTTTTATTGCGCATCAAGCGTCGGTCTTGGCCGCCGCGTTTGCCGCTGCTTCTTTGATCAGCGTTTGCAGCGAACCATCAGCCGCCATCTCAACGATGATGTCGCTACCGCCGACCAGTTCACCGGCAACCCACAGCTGTGGGAAGGTTGGCCAGTTGGCGTACTTTGGCAGGTTGGCGCGAATCTCAGGGTTTTGCAGGATATCCACGTAAGCGAACTTCTCGCCGCACGCCATGATGGCCTGGGAGGCTTTCGCGGAGAAACCGCACTGAGGAGCGTTTGGAGCGCCCTTCATGTAAAGCAGAATGGTGTTGGCAGCAATCTGCTCTTTGATCGTTTCGATGATATCCATGGAACACCTCGGCTGGAACTTTGCGACTCACAGGTCGGCACGGTGGCGCATTGTAACGCAAAATTCCAGCGTGGTGCTCAGGCCGCTGCGACCTGTACGGGAACGCCATTCAATGCAGCATTGCCTGACAACTCATCCACCTGCCGCTCGTCGGTCAAGTCGTTGGCGCTGGCCCCTGGCTGCCCGCTGGCAATTGCCATCTGCACACCAGGCCGAGCATGGCCCCAGCCGTGGGGCAGGCTGACCACCCCGGGCATCATGTCCAGGCTGGCGACCACCTCCACTTCAATCATGCCGATGCGCGAACTCACCCGCACCCGCTGGCCGTCGCTTAATTGTCGGCTGGCCAAATCGTCGGGATGCATCAACAACTGATGCCGAGGCTTGCCCTTCACCAAGCGGTGGTAGTTATGCATCCAGGAATTGTTGCTACGTACATGCCGACGGCCGATCAATAACAACTCGTCCGCCACGGGCACCGCCTGCGCGGCAAACCGCGCCAGGTCAGCAAGAATCACCGGGGGCGCCGCTTGCACCTTGCCATCAACGGTTTTTAGGCGTGCTGCAAGGTTAGCCTTCAGCGGACCCAGGTCAACACCATGGGGATGATCCGCCAGCATCGCGACTGACAGCTTGTGCTCGGACACATCACCGTAAACCCCGGCACGCAGCCCGAAGTCGATCATCTGCGCGGGCGCCACGGTCGGTTTAAGCACCACGCCCGTCTGCGCAGCAAACGCCTGGGCCAGGCCGACGAAAATCTCCCAGTCATGCAGCGCGCCTTCCGGCTTGGGCAGGATGGCGCGATTGAAGCGGGTGACATTGCGCACCGCGAACATATTGAAGGTGGTGTCGTAGTGATCGTTTTCCAGCGCCGAGGTGGACGGCAGGATCAGGTCGGCGTAACGCGTGGTCTCGTTGATATAGAGGTCGATGCTGACCATAAACTCCAAGCCATCGAGCGCCTGCTCCAACTGACGACCGTTCGGCGTGGACAACACTGGATTGCCGGCCACGGTCACCAGCGCGCGGATTTGCCCTTCGCCCTCGGTGAGCATTTCCTCGGCCAGCGCCGACACCGGCAATTCGCCACCGTACTCCGGTCGCCCGGAAACCCGGCTCTGCCAGCGGTTGAAATGCCCGCCACCGGTGGACGCCACCAAGTCGACCGCTGGCGTGGTGCACAGCGCTCCGCCGACACGGTCCAGGTTACCGGTGACCAGGTTGATCAGTTGCACAAGCCAATGGCACAGCGTGCCGAACGCCTGGGTCGACACGCCCATACGTCCATAACACACGGCCTTGTCGGCGCCGGCGAAGTCCCGTGCCAACTGGCGGATCTGCTCGGCTGGCACCGCACACTGGGGGCTCATGGTGTCGGCGGTAAACCCCGCAATGGCACGGCGCACATCCTCCAGGCCTTCGACCGGGAGATGACTATCGCGGGTCAGATTCTCGCTAAACAAGGTGTTGAGCACCCCGAACAGCAACGCAGCATCCCCGCCAGGACGTACGAACAGGTGCTGGTCTGCCATAGCTGCCGTCTCACTGCGCCGAGGGTCAACCACCACCACCTTGCCACCCCGGGCCTGGATAGCCTTGAGGCGCTTCTCCACATCGGGCACGGTCATGATGCTGCCATTGGACGCCAGCGGGTTGCCTCCCAGGATCAGCATGAAGTCGGTGTGGTCGATGTCCGGAATCGGCAGCAACAGGCCATGACCGTACATCAAGTGGCTGGTGAGGTGATGGGGCAATTGGTCGACCGAGGTCGCAGAAAACCGATTGCGTGTCTTGAGCTGGCCCAGGAAGTAGTTGCTGTGGGTCATCAGCCCATAGTTGTGCACGCTGGGGTTGCCCTGATACACCGCCACCGCGTTCTGCCCATGACGCGCCTGAATGCCAGCCAGCTTTTCGGCTACAAGCGCAAAGGCGTCTTCCCACGGGATTGGCAGCCATTCACTGCCCACCCGCCGCATGGGTTGGTGCAGGCGATCCGGGTCGTTCTGAATATCCTGCAATGCCACGGCCTTGGGGCAGATATGCCCACGGCTGAACGTGTCCAACGCGTCGCCCTTGATCGAGGTGATCGCCAGGCTGCCGTCATCGGCTCGGGTGGTTTCCAGGGTCAGGCCGCAGATGGCTTCACACAGATGGCAGGCACGGTGATGGAGAGTCTTGGTCATGGCCAGTCTCTTTATTAGGGCTTTAAACGCACTATGGGCCGCGACCGGAAAGGGCACCAGCATCGTTCGTCGTGTGAATCGCCGGGCATCAGGCCTGGACATGGCTAAGCATGAGCAAATGTTTCAGAAACTTCCCACATCCCCCCTGAAACCGACACAACCTGGCCTGGGCCCGCCCCCGCGCATTGCAAAAGGTTGCAGGGCCAGTGTACAAATGGCCCGCTGCTGTCTGGAAACCGTCTTCAAAAGCGCTCTAGCGCCCTTCTTGAACACCCATAAAAACCGTAGCCCTATTGGTAAGACGCGACATTTAATTATAAGATCGCGCCTTCCCCTATTTCGTCGCCCCGTGCGGCTTTCGCCGCAGGTCTCGCCCGTTGTCACAATAAACAAGGCTTTGAGTATCTGCGGTCTGTTGCAAAAAGGTAGTTAATGATGAGCGCAAGGCACTTTCTCTCCCTGATGGATTGCACGCCCGAAGAGCTGGTCAGCGTGATCCGTCGAGGCATTGAGCTTAAAGACCTGCGTAACCGCGGCGTACTGTTCGAGCCTTTGAAAAACCGCGTGCTCGGCATGATTTTCGAGAAGTCGTCGACCCGCACCCGCGTCTCTTTCGAGGCTGGCATGATCCAACTGGGTGGCCAAGCCATCTTCCTGTCGTCGCGCGATACCCAACTGGGCCGTGGCGAGCCGGTGGCCGACAGCGCCATCGTGATGTCGAGCATGCTCGATGCAGTGATGATCCGTACCTTTGCCCACAACACCGTGACCGAGTTCGCCGCCCACTCCCGCGTGCCGGTGATCAACGGCCTGTCCGATGACCTGCACCCGTGCCAGTTGTTGGCCGACATGCAAACCTTCCTCGAACACCGTGGCTCGATCCAGGGCAAAACCGTGGCCTGGATCGGCGACGGCAACAACATGTGCAACAGCTATATAGAGGCGGCGATCCAGTTCGACTTCCACCTGCGCGTTGCCTGCCCAGAAGGCTACGAGCCTGACGCCCGCTTCCTGGCACAGGCCGGCGAGCGCGTGACCCTGGTGCGTGACCCGCGTGACGCCGTGGTTGGCGCACACCTGGTGAGCACCGACGTCTGGACCTCCATGGGCCAGGAGGACGAAACCGCCAAGCGCCTGGCCCTGTTCGCGCCGTACCAGGTCAACCGTGCCTTGCTCGACCTGGCCGCGCCGGACGTACTGTTCATGCACTGCCTCCCCGCGCATCGCGGCGAAGAAATCAGCCTCGACCTGCTGGACGACCCACGTTCGGTCGCTTGGGCCCAGGCCGAAAACCGCCTGCACGCACAAAAGGCCCTGCTCGAATTCCTCGTCCCGCCGTCGTACCACCACGCATGAGCCAGCCCATCCTGCTGAATCTGCGCAATCTGGCATGCGGCTATCAAGATCAACGGGTGGTGCAGAACCTCAATCTGCACCTCAACGCTGGCGATATCGGTTGCCTCCTGGGTTCCTCGGGCTGTGGCAAGACCACCACCCTGCGGGCAATTGCCGGTTTCGAACCGGTGCACGAAGGTGAAATCAGCCTGGCGGGCGAAGTCATCTCCAGTGCCGGTTTCACACTGGCCCCAGAGAAACGTCGCATCGGCATGGTATTTCAGGATTACGCGCTGTTTCCCCACCTCAGCGTGGCCGACAACATCGCCTTCGGCATTCGCAAGCACCCGCAAAAAGACCGGGTGGTTAACGAGCTGCTGGAGCTGGTCAACCTGAAAAACCTGGGCAAGCGCTTCCCCCACGAGCTTTCCGGCGGCCAGCAACAGCGTGTTGCACTCGCCCGCGCTCTGGCGCCGGAACCGCAACTGTTGTTGCTGGACGAACCGTTCTCCAACCTCGACGGCGAACTGCGGCGCAAGCTCAGCCATGAGGTGCGCGACATTCTCAAAGCACGGGGCACCAGTGCGATCCTGGTCACCCATGATCAGGAAGAAGCGTTTGCGGTGAGCGATCACGTGGGTGTCTTCAAGGAGGGTCGGCTTGAGCAGTGGGATACGCCCTACAACTTGTATCACGAGCCTCAGACACCTTACGTCGCAAGCTTTATCGGCCAGGGTTATTTCATCCGTGGCCAGTTGAGCTCGCCGGAGTCCGTCAGCACCGAGCTGGGCGATCTACGTGGCAACCGTGCCTACGCTTGGCCCACCGGTGGTGCCGTTGATGTGTTGCTGCGCCCGGACGACATCGTCTACGCGCCAGACAGCGCGTTGAAAGCGCGAATCGTAGGTAAGACGTTCCTTGGCGCATCAACCTTGTACCGCCTGCAATTGCCAACGGGCGCGCAGTTGGAGTCGATTTTCCCCAGCCACGCTGACCATCAGGTAGGCGCGGATGTGGGGATTCGGGTGGCGGCGGAGCATCTGGTGCTGTTCAAGGCTTCAGGCAGTGTGGCGGCGCAGATTCCGCGATCCGATTCAGGCGTTCGCCGTTACAGCGTTACTCACTGACAAAACCGGATCAAAAATGTGGGAGCGGGGGGGGGGGGGGGGGGGGGGGGGGGGGGGGGGGGGGGGGGGGGGGGGGGGGGGGGGGGGGGGGGGGGGGGGGGGGGGGGGGGGGGGGGGGGGGGGGANCACTGACAAAACCGGATCAAAAATGTGGGAGCGGGCTTGCCCGCGATAGCGCTGTATCAGTCACTGTATCTTTGACTGGTCCACCGCAATCGCGGGCAAGCCCGCTCCCACATTTCGATTTTCTTATATTTCAAAACAGGCTCAGGCCCGGCCAATCGGCGCAAATTTGGCCTGGGTATGTTCCGCCAACACCGCTGCCGACAGCTCCACTTCCAGCCCCCTTCTGCCCGCACTCACAAAAATCGTCGCAAACGGCTGCGCTGTTTCATCAATAAAGGTGCGCAAGCGCTTCTTCTGCCCCAACGGGCTGATGCCCCCCAGCAAATAGCCAGTAGAGCGTTGCGCCGCCGCAGGGTCGGCCATTTCGACTTTTTTAACCCCCGCCGCATTCGCCAAAGCTTTCAAGTCCAGACTTCCGACGACCGGCACCACCGCCACCAATAATTCGCCTTTCTCACTGCTGGCCAGCAAGGTCTTGAACACCTGCGCAGGGTCCAGGCTCAACTTTTCCGCGGCCTCCAGGCCATACGATGCCGCCTTGGGATCATGTTCATAACTGTGGATACGATGTTCGGCGCGAACTTTTTTCAACAGGTCCAATGCAGGGGTCATGCTGGCTCCAGGCGTGGCAAACAGATGGCCGATAATAGGCCAAGCCCGCGCAAAACGCTCTAGTACGCCCACTCTTAAGGTGCACGCGCATTGTGACAAGCGTGATCATTCACCAGACCAATAGTTTCAAAGTGACTAACGGTTCACTTTCGACCTTTGACAGCGGTCATTCTTGTCTATATTTTTTCGTTTCCGAATACTGTAGGAATGCACCTACAGCAATCGAGCAGCAAGCCGTGACCGGGATGGGGATCCTTGCCACGGTGAAAATCGCGCAACACTCCGTTGAGAGCGTGCGCCAGACAAGAACAACAACTGAGGTTTTCCATGACTACTGCTCTTCAACAGCCTTCACTTTCGAGCCAATGCATGGCCGAATTCCTGGGGACTGCGCTTCTGATCTTCTTCGGTACAGGATGTGTCGCTGCGCTCAAGGTTGCGGGTGCCAGCTTTGGCTTGTGGGAGATCAGCATCATCTGGGGGGTAGGCGTCAGCATGGCAATCTACCTGAGCGCCGGTATTTCCGGGGCCCACCTCAATCCGGCAGTCAGCATTGCACTGTGCATTTTTGCCGACTTCGACAAACGCAAACTGCCCTTCTATATCCTCGCCCAGATCGCCGGCGCCTTCTGCTCCGCGGCGTTGGTGTACACCCTCTACAGCAATCTGTTTTTCGATTACGAACAAACCCACCACATGGTGCGTGGTTCACAAGCCAGCCTGGAATTGGCGTCGGTGTTCTCCACCTACCCCCATGCGCTGCTGAGCACTGCCCAGGCGTTCCTGGTGGAAATGGTCATCACCGCCATCCTGATGGGCGTGATCATGGCCCTCACCGATGACAACAACGGCCTGCCACGCGGCCCGCTGGCCCCACTGCTGATCGGCCTGCTGATCGCGGTGATCGGCAGCGCCATGGGTCCGTTGACCGGCTTTGCGATGAACCCCGCGCGGGATCTGGGGCCCAAGCTGATGACCTTTTTCGCTGGCTGGGGTGAAATAGCCTTTACTGGCGGCCGCGATATTCCTTACTTCCTGGTGCCGATTTTCGGCCCCATTGTCGGCGCATGCCTGGGTGCTGCGGCCTACCGTGGGCTGATCGCCCGCCACCTGCCGAGCGCCGCACCTGCTATAGCTGAAACAACTGACACGGCTGTCAACGGCAAGACCCGTATTTCCTGATAGCGCCAGCCTGGCCCCTGCCCTACGCGGTCCAGGCTGATTTCTGACTTCCTTATTCCAAGGCATTTGACATGACCGACATCCAGAATAAGAACTACATCATTGCCCTCGACCAGGGCACCACCAGTTCCCGCGCGATCATCTTTGACCGTGACGCCAACGTGGTTTGCACCGCCCAGCGCGAATTCGCCCAGCACTACCCGCAGGCGGGTTGGGTTGAACACGACCCAATGGAAATCTTCGCCACCCAGAGCGCAGTGATGGTCGAAGCCCTGGCCCAGGCCGGCTTGCACCATGACCAGGTCGCCGCCATCGGCATCACCAACCAACGTGAAACCACCGTTGTGTGGGACAAGGTCACTGGCCGCCCGGTGTACAACGCCATCGTCTGGCAGTGCCGCCGCAGCACCGAGATCTGCCAGCAGCTCAAGCGCGACGGCCACGAGCAATACATCAGCGACACCACCGGCCTGGTCACCGACCCGTACTTCTCCGGCACCAAGCTCAAGTGGATCCTCGACAACGTAGAAGGCAGCCGCGAACGTGCGCGCAACGGCGAATTGCTGTTCGGCACCGTCGACAGCTGGCTGATCTGGAAATTTACCGGCGGCAAGACCCACGTCACTGACTACACCAACGCCTCGCGCACCATGCTCTTCAACATCCACACCCTGGAGTGGGATGCGAAGATGCTGGAGATCCTCGACATTCCGCGCGAGATGCTGCCGGAAGTTAAGTCGTCGTCGGAAATCTACGGCCGCACCAAAAGCGGCATCGCCATTGGCGGTATCGCCGGTGACCAGCAAGCCGCGCTGTTCGGCCAGATGTGCGTAGAAGCCGGCCAGGCCAAGAACACCTACGGCACCGGCTGCTTCCTGCTAATGAACACCGGCGACAAGGCGGTGAAATCCAAGCACGGCATGCTCACCACCATCGCTTGCGGCCCGCGTGGCGAAGTGGCCTATGCCCTGGAAGGCGCCGTGTTCAACGGCGGCTCCACCGTCCAGTGGCTACGTGATGAGCTGAAAATCATCAACGATGCCCACGACACCGAATATTTCGCCGGCAAGGTCAAAGACAGCAACGGCGTCTACCTGGTGCCCGCTTTCACCGGTCTAGGTGCTCCGTACTGGGACCCGTACGCCCGTGGCGCGCTGTTCGGCCTGACCCGTGGCGTCCGCGTGGATCACATTATTCGTGCAGCGCTGGAGTCGATTGCCTACCAGACCCGCGACGTACTCGACGCCATGCAACAGGACTCCGGCGAACGCCTCAAAGCCCTGCGCGTGGACGGCGGCGCGGTGGCCAACAACTTCCTGATGCAATTCCAGGCCGACATCCTCGGCACCCAGGTCGAGCGTCCGCAAATGCGCGAAACCACAGCACTGGGCGCAGCCTACCTGGCGGGCCTGGCCTGCGGCTTCTGGGGTAGCCTGGATGAGTTGCGCGGCAAGGCGGTGATCGAGCGCGAATTCGAACCCCAACTGGAAGAAAAGGAAAAAGAGAAACTCTACGCCGGCTGGCAAAAAGCCGTCAGCCGCACCCGCGACTGGGAGCCCCACGAAGGCGCTGAATAAGCCAACCGCGGGTTGTAACTGGCAGGGAGCAGATTCCTGCGTCATCATGGGCCACTTTTGTATGGCAGCCCTAAGGACGTCCCATGAATCTGCCTCCCCGCCAACAACAAATCCTCGAACTGGTCCGCGAACGCGGCTACGTCAGTATCGAGGAAATGGCGCAGCTGTTCGTCGTCACCCCGCAAACCATCCGCCGCGATATCAACCAGTTGGCGGACGCCAATCTGCTGCGCCGCTACCACGGCGGCGCGGCCTATGACTCCAGTGTCGAAAACACCGCGTACGCCATGCGTGCCGACCAAATGCGCGATGAGAAACAGCGCATCGGCGAAGCCATTGCTGCGCAGATCCCCGATCACGCCTCGCTGTTCATCAACATCGGCACCACCACCGAATCCATCGCCCGCGCGCTGCTCAACCACAACCACCTGAAAATCATCACCAACAACCTCAACGTCGCCACCATGCTCAGTGCCAAGGACGACTTCGACGTGCTGCTGACCGGCGGTAACGTGCGCCGTGATGGCGGTGTGGTGGGCCAGGCCAGCGTCGACTTCATCAACCAGTTCAAGGTGGACTTTGCCTTGGTGGGGATCAGCGGTATTGACGAAGATGGCAGCCTGCTGGACTTCGACTACCAGGAAGTGCGGGTGTCCCAGGCGATCATTGCCAATGCGCGCCAGGTGATCCTGGCGGCGGACTCCAGCAAATTTGGGCGCAATGCCATGATTCGCTTGGGGCCGATCAGTTTGGTGGATTGTTTGGTGACCGACCAGCAGCCGGTGCCGGCGTTGGTGCAGTTGCTCAATGAGCACAAGGTTCGCCTGGAAGTCGTGTAGCGCCTGTACCGGAGTCTTCGCGAGCAAGCCCGCTCCCACATTCGACCGCATTCTTATGCCAGAGCTCGATCAAATGTGGGAGCGGGCTTGCTCGCGAAGGCGCCCTATCCAACCCCAATTCCCCCGAACCTGACCCTGACTCATGTTCACAATTCTTCCTTTCCCCACCCTTCGATGAGTTTTTTCAATCGAAGTCGGGTGGCTGTGCTCGCGTTTATCAGCTACCATTTTCGCAAATGAACATTAATGTTCGAATTCCAAGACGAAAAAATCGCGAGGCCAGCCGATGAACCCTTCCACCTTGCCTGCCCCACCGCTTGCCGAAGTCTATGACGTGGCCGTTATCGGCGGCGGGATCAACGGCGTCGGCATTGCAGCAGACGCAGCCGGTCGCGGTTTGTCGGTATTCCTTTGCGAAAAAGACGACCTGGCCAGCCACACATCTTCCGCTAGCAGCAAGCTGATCCACGGCGGCCTGCGCTATCTCGAGCATTACGAATTCCGTCTGGTGCGCGAAGCCCTGGCAGAGCGTGAAGTGCTGCTGGCTAAAGCCCCGCACATCGTCAAGCAAATGCGTTTTGTATTGCCGCACCGCCCGCACCTGCGCCCGGCGTGGATGATTCGTGCTGGCCTGTTCCTGTATGACCACCTGGGTAAGCGCGAAAAACTCGCAGGCTCCAAAAGCCTCAAGTTCGGCGCCGACAGCCCACTTAAAAGCGAGATCACCAAAGGCTTCGAATACTCCGACTGCTGGGTGGATGACGCCCGCCTCGTGGTATTGAACGCCATGGCCGCCCGCGAAAAAGGCGCGCACATCCACACCCAGACCCGTTGCATCAGCGCGCATCGCAGCAAAGGCCTGTGGGAAATGAACATGGAACGTGCCGACGGCAGCCTGTTCTCGATCCGCGCTCGCGCACTGGTGAACGCGGCTGGCCCGTGGGTGGCCAAGTTCATCAAGGACGACCTGAAGCTGGATTCGCCCTACGGCATTCGCCTGATCCAGGGCAGCCACTTGATCGTGCCAAGGCTGTACGAAGGCGCCCATGCGCACATCCTGCAGAACGAAGACCAGCGCATTGTCTTCACCATTCCGTACCTGAACCACCTGACCATCATCGGCACCACCGACCGCGAATACACCGGCGACCCGGCTGCAGTTGCGATCACCGAAGGTGAAACCGACTACATGCTCAAGGTGGTCAACGCACACTTCAAGAAACAGCTGAGCCGCGACGACATCGTCCATACCTATTCCGGTGTGCGCCCGCTGTGCAACGACGAATCGGACAACCCCTCGGCCATCACCCGTGACTACACCCTGGCATTGTCCGGCGGTACGGGCGAGGCGCCGATCCTGTCGGTGTTTGGCGGCAAGCTGACCACCTATCGCAAGCTTGCCGAATCAGCGATGGCCCAACTGGCGCCGTACTTCACCCAGATGCGCCCAAGCTGGACCGCTACCGCCAGCCTGCCCGGCGGCGAAGACATGAGCACGCCAGAAGCCCTGGCCGAAGCGATTCGCAGCAAATTCGATTGGGTACCAAGCGAAATCGCACGCCGCTGGTCCACCACCTATGGCAGCCGCACCTGGCGCCTGCTGGAAGGCGTGCAATCGCTGGCGGACCTGGGCGACCACCTGGGTGGCGGCCTGTATACCCGCGAAGTCGACTACCTGTGCACCGAGGAATGGGCGACCCAGCCTCAGGACGTGCTGTGGCGCCGTACCAAGCTGGGCCTGTTCACCACGCCGCAAGAACAGGAGAACGTACAACGCTACCTGTCCAAGGTTGAACAGAATCGCGGCAAGATTGAAGCTGCCTGACAGCTAAATCCTACAAAAGCCTCTGAATCGAAAGGTTCAGGGGCTTTTTTGTGGCCGTATTTTCATTCGGTTTTCCGAACGCGACACCCAGCCCTATTCGGTTTGCCGGACCACTTGTTGAAAATCTCTTCGAAACATAAAGTTAATATCCATATAAATCATATAGTTAACCTTTTATTTCTGGTCTGGCACGACTCATGCTCTACACTCCTGAACGATTGCCTGGGACGCCTCAGGAGCCGTTACGGGCATTCGCTGTACAAGAGAGCCGTTTAGCCGGCTTCATAAAAAAAACAAATGTCGAGGAAGTATTGATGCGCATCGTTCCCCATATTCTGGGCGCAGCTATCGCTGCTGCTCTGATCAGCACTCCAGTTTTCGCCGCCGAACTCACCGGCACGCTGAAGAAGATCAACGACTCCGGCACCATCACTCTCGCGCACCGCGACAGCTCCATTCCGTTTTCCTACATCGCGGACGGTTCGGGCAAACCTGTGGGCTACTCCCACGATGTTCAGTTGGCTGTGGTTGAAGCCCTGAAAAAAGACCTGAACAAGCCCGACCTCAAGGTCAAGTACAACCTGGTCACCTCGCAAACCCGTATCCCGCTCATCCAGAACGGCACCGCGGACCTCGAGTGCGGCTCAACCACCAACAACGCCGAACGCGCCCAGCAAGTTGATTTCACCGTCAACATTTTCGAAATCGGCACCCGTCTGCTGGTCAAGAAAGACAAGGAAGGCAAGCCCTCCTTCACTGACTTCGCCGACCTCAAAGGCAAGAACGTCGTGACCACCGCTGGCACCACGTCCGAGCGCATCATCAAGGCGATGAACGCCGACAAGCAGATGGGCATGAACGTCATCTCTGCCAAAGACCACGGCGAATCCTTCCAGATGCTGGAAAGCGGCCGCGCCGTCGCGTTCATGATGGACGACGCCCTGCTGGCCGGCGAAGAAGCCAAGGCCAAGAAGCCGGACGACTGGGTCATCACCGGTACTCCACAGTCCTTCGAAGCCTACGCCTGCATGGTGCGTAAAGACGACCCAGCCTTCAAGAAGGCTGTCGATGACGCCATCGTTGGCCTGTACAAGTCCGGCGAGATCAACAAGATCTACAGCAAGTGGTTCGAAAGCCCGATTCCACCAAAAGGCCTGAACCTGAACTTCCCGATGAGCGACAAGGTGAAGGATCTGATCGCCAACCCGAGCGACAAGCCGGCGCCTGACGTAAAAATCTGATACCTGACTAAGCTTATCTCCTGAGGGAGCCAACCCTCCCTCAGGCGTCTGTTATTACCTGCTGGCTTTGATTTGGAACACTCGACCTGGCGGTTTTCGAGCCGATCTTGTGTGCCTGGCGTTCACCGCCGGGCGGGAATGGATTTTCCCCAAGCGGGTGCTTGTACATTGATCGACTTCGAGGGGAGACCCTAATGAATTACAACTGGGACTGGGGCGTGTTCTTCAAGTCCACCGGCGTGGGCAGCGAGACTTATCTCGACTGGTACATAGCCGGCTTGGGCTGGACCATCGCCATCGCTGTCGTGGCGTGGATCATCGCCTTGCTGCTGGGCTCCATTCTGGGGGTCATGCGCACGGTGCCAAACCGCATCGTATCGGGCATCGCGACCTGCTACGTGGAACTGTTTCGTAACGTGCCGCTGCTGGTGCAGCTGTTCATCTGGTACTTCCTGATCCCCGACCTGCTGCCGCAAAACCTGCAGGACTGGTACAAACAAGACCTCAACCCGACCACCTCGGCCTACCTGAGCGTTGTCGTGTGCCTGGGCCTGTTCACCGCCGCCCGTGTCTGTGAGCAAGTACGTACCGGTATCCAGGCGCTGCCACGCGGCCAGGAATCCGCCGCGCGCGCCATGGGCTTCAAGCTGCCGCAGATCTACTGGAACGTGCTGCTGCCCCAGGCCTACCGGATCATCATTCCGCCGCTCACCTCGGAATTCCTCAACGTGTTCAAGAACTCCTCCGTGGCGTCCTTGATCGGCCTGATGGAACTGCTGGCGCAAACCAAGCAGACCGCCGAATTCTCGGCCAACCTGTTTGAAGCCTTCACCCTGGCCACGCTGATCTACTTCACCCTGAACATGAGCCTGATGCTGCTCATGCGCCTGGTCGAGAAGAAAGTCGCAGTGCCCGGCCTGATCTCCGTGGGGGGTAAATAATGGAACTCGATTTCAGCGGTATCATCCCCGCTATCCCAGGCCTGTGGAACGGCATGGTCATGACCTTGCAGTTGATGGTCATGGGCGTGGTCGGCGGCATCGCGCTGGGCACCGTGCTCGCGCTGATGCGCCTGTCGTCCAGCAAGCTGTTGTCGCGCCTGGCCGGCGCCTACGTGAACTACTTCCGCTCGATCCCACTGCTGCTGGTGATCACCTGGTTCTACCTGGCGGTGCCGTTCGTGCTGCGCTGGATCACCGGCGAAGACACCCCAATCGGTGCGTTCACGTCCTGTGTCGTGGCCTTCATGATGTTCGAAGCCGCGTACTTCTGCGAAATCGTGCGGGCCGGCGTGCAGTCGATCCCCAAGGGCCAGATGGGCGCAGCGCAAGCGATGGGCATGACCTATGGCCAGACCATGCGCCTGATCATCCTGCCCCAGGCGTTCCGCAAGATGACCCCGTTGCTGCTGCAACAGTCGATCATCCTGTTCCAGGACACCTCTCTGGTCTACACCGTGGGCCTGGTGGACTTCCTTAACTCCGCCCGCTCCAACGGCGACATCATCGGCCGCTCCAACGAGTTCCTGATCTTCGCCGGTGTCGTCTACTTCATCATCAGCTTTTCCGCCTCGCTGCTGGTCAAGCGTCTGCAAAAAAGGTTTGCCGTATGATCTCTATCAAGAACATCAACAAGTGGTATGGCGACTTCCAGGTGCTGACCGATTGCAGCACTGATGTCAAAAAAGGCGAAGTGATCGTGGTGTGCGGGCCGTCCGGCTCGGGCAAATCCACCTTGATCAAGTGCGTCAACGCGCTGGAACCGTTCCAGAAGGGCGACATCGTAGTCGACGGCACCTCCATCGCCGACCCGAAGACCAACCTGCCGAAACTGCGCTCGCGCGTGGGCATGGTGTTCCAGCACTTCGAACTGTTCCCGCACCTGACCATCACCGAAAACCTGACCATCGCGCAGATCAAGGTGCTGGGCCGCAGCAAGGAAGAGGCCACCAAGAAAGGCCTGCAACTGCTCGAGCGCGTCGGTTTGTCGGCCCATGCCCACAAGCACCCGGGCCAACTGTCCGGCGGCCAGCAGCAACGTGTGGCGATTGCCCGCGCATTGGCCATGGACCCAATCGTCATGCTGTTCGACGAACCCACCTCCGCCCTCGACCCGGAAATGGTCAACGAGGTACTGGACGTGATGGTGCAACTGGCCCAGGAAGGCATGACCATGATGTGCGTGACCCACGAAATGGGCTTTGCCCGCAAAGTGGCCGACCGCGTGATCTTCATGGACGCCGGCAAGATCATCGAAGACTGCCCGAAAGAAGAGTTCTTCGGCGACATCAGCGCCCGCTCCGAACGCGCGCAGCACTTCCTTGAGAAAATCCTGCAGCACTAAGTACGGTGAATACAGGCAGTGCTGAGCGGCTTGCCTGTGGCGAGGGAGCTTGCTCCCGCTGGGGCGCGAAGCGGCCCCAAAACCTGTAGCGCATTTTTTCGATGAAAAATTGCGTTCGTCAGTTTTAGGGCTGCTACGCAGCCCAGCGGGAGCAAGCTCCCTCGCCACACTCAGTGCTCTCAGTCAAAAAGCCCTGTATTCGCATTGGTAGCTGACCCAAGGCATCTGTGATGAAATGCGACCCCAACCCCTATCGCGCCGCACCGCCATCACTTGCCGTGAAGCCTCGTCTGATTCGCCAACTGTTCCTGCCGCCGTTGATCATCGCCCTGATGGTCGGCCTGGGTTTTATTGGCTTCTGGGTCAGTGAGTACTACGGCATCCGCACCCTCAGCGACACCGGCGAACGCCAGTTGGAACTGCATGCCCGCACCGTCGAAAGCGAACTGAGCAAGTACACCTACCTGCCTAGCCTGCTGGAACTGGAAACCAGCGTATCGACCCTGCTGGCCGACCCGAACCAGGAAACCCGCAAGGCCGTCAACGACTACCTCGAAGGCCTGAACCGACGCAGTCGCAGCCGGGCTATCTACGTGATGGACACCACCGGGCGCGTGCTGGCCACCAGTAACTGGCGCGATGCCGACAGTTACCAGGGTGAAGACCTGTCCTTCCGTGCCTATTTCCAGAATGCCGTGCGTGGCCAACCCGGCCGTTTCTACGGCATCGGCAGCACCAACGGCGAACCCGGCTACTACCTGGCCCATGGCCTGGAAGAACACGGCAAGATCATCGGCGTGGCCGTGGTCAAGGTGCGCCTCGAAGCCCTCGAAGAACGCTGGCAACGCGCCCGCCTCGAAGCCTTTGTGAGCGACGAGAACGGCATCATCATCCTTTCCAGCGACCCGGCCCGCCGCCTCAAGGCCGTGCGGCCGCTAAGCGATGACACCAAGGACCGCCTGGCCCACAGCCTGCAATATTACTGGGCCACGCTCAACGAGCTGGAACCCCTGGCCCGCGAGCGCCTCAACGAAGGCACCGAAAAACTCACCTTCCCGGCCAACAGCGAAGTGGTCAACGACGAGCACGAGGTCAGCTACCTGGCGCAAACCCGGCCGCTCAACGACACGCCGTGGAATTTCACCCTGCTCACGCCGCTCAATGACCTGCGCCGTGCCGCGATCAACCAGGGCATCCTGGTGGCCGTCGCCTTCGGCCTGGTGGCATTCCTGCTGATCGCCTGGAACGAGCGCCGCAAGGTCATCGCCACCCGCCTCGCCGCGCGGGAAGCTTTACAGGAAGCGAACAGCCAGCTGGAGCGTCGGATTGCCGACCGCACCGCCGACCTGCGCGCCAGCAACGAACGTCTCAAGGGACAGATCCGCGAACGCCGCCAGGCCGAAGAAACCCTGCGCCGCGCCCAGGATGAATTGGTACAAGCCGGCAAACTGGCGGCCATCGGCCAGATGTCCACCAGCATCGCCCATGAATTGAACCAACCCCTGGCAGCACTGCGCACCTTGTCCGGCAATACCGTGCGCTTCCTTGAACGCGGCGCCTTGGACACCGCCAGCGCCAACCTCAAGACCATCAACGAACTGATCGACCGCATGGGCCGCATTACCGCCAGCCTGCGCTCCTTTGCCCGGCGCGGTGACGACCAGGGCGAAGCCAGCCTCGCCAAAGCTGTGGACGCAGCGTTCCAAGTGCTCGGCGCTCGCCTGGACAGCCTGCCGCTGACCCTGCACCGCGACTTTGCCCCCGCCCAATTGCAGATCGACCAGACGCGCTTGGAGCAGATCCTGGTCAACCTGATCGGCAACGCCCTGGATGCCATGCAAGCCCAACCGGCCCCAGAGCTGTGGCTGGAAGGCGCCAGCAGCGACGGTAAATACCGCTTGTTGGTGCGCGACAACGGCCATGGCATCGACCCCGAGACGCGCAAGCATTTATTCGAACCTTTCTTCACCACCAAACCCGGCGAGCAAGGCCTGGGCCTGGGGCTGACGCTGTCCGCCAGCCTCGCGGCGGCCACCGGCGGCAACCTGGCCGTGGAGCATCCGGCCAGTGGTGGTACTGCCTTTGTCCTATGCCTGCCGCTGGCGGGCGCTCAAAAAGCTGAGTCGACATGAATACTGACCCAAAAGACCTCACCGTCCTGATTGTCGAAGACGATCCCCACGTGCTGCTGGGCTGCCAGCAAGCCTTGGCCTTGGAAGATATTCCCAGCGTCGGCGTGGGCAGTGCCGAAGAGGCGCTCAAGCGCATCGGCGAGAACTTCGCGGGCATTGTCATCAGTGATATCCGCCTGCCGGGTATCGATGGCCTGGAATTGCTCACCCGCCTCAAGGCCTTGGACAAGAGCCTGCCGGTAGTGTTGATCACCGGGCACGGCGATATTTCCATGGCGGTGGGCGCAATGCGCAACGGCGCCTACGACTTCATGGAGAAGCCCTTCTCCCCCGAACGCTTGGTGGACGTAGCCCGCCGCGCCTTGGAACAACGCGGGCTGGCGCGGGAAGTCTGGTCACTGCGCCGCCAACTGGCCGAGCGCGACTCGCTGGAAGGCCGCATCATCGGCCGCTCGCCCGCGATGCAGAACTTGCGCGAATTGATCGCCAACGTCGCCGATACCTCGGCCAACGTGCTGATCGAAGGCGAGACCGGCACCGGCAAGGAACTGGTTGCCCGTTGCCTGCATGATTTCAGCCGCCGCCACAGCCACCAATTTGTCGCCCTGAACTGCGGCGGCTTGCCAGAGAACTTGTTCGAAAGTGAGATTTTCGGCCACGAAGCCAACGCCTTTACCGGCGCCGGCAAACGTCGTATCGGCAAGATCGAACATGCCCACGAAGGCACGCTGTTCCTCGATGAAGTGGAAAGCATGCCGATCAACCTGCAGATCAAGCTGCTGCGGGTGTTGCAGGAACGTACCCTGGAACGCCTGGGTTCGAACCAAAGCGTGGCGGTCGATTGCCGGGTGATCGCCGCCACCAAGTCCGACCTCGACGAACTGAGCCGCGCCAACCAGTTCCGCAGCGACCTCTACTACCGCCTCAACGTGGTCACCCTGGAACTGCCGCCCCTGCGCGAGCGCCGTGAAGACATCCTGCAGTTGTTCGAACACTTCCTGCAGCAGTCGTCGCTACGCTTTGATCGCAGTGTGCCAGAGCTGGACAACCAGACCCTGTCGAACCTGATGAGCCACGACTGGCCAGGCAATGTGCGCGAACTGCGCAACGTCGCCGAACGCTTCGCCCTTGGCCTGCCCGCCTTCAAGAAAAGCGGGGCCAGCAGCGGCAACCAGGGCCTGGCCTTTACCGAAGCGGTGGAAGCCTTCGAGCGCAACCTGCTCAATGACGCCCTGCAACGCAGCGGCGGCAACCTGACCCAAGCCAGTCAGGAACTGGGGATGGCCAAGACCACCCTGTTCGATAAAGTCAAAAAATACGGACTGAGCCACTGATGGATCTTTTTTTGAAGGCCGCCCTGGGCGCGGCGGTCGTGTTGATATTGGCGGCGCTGGCCAAGACCAAAAACTATTACATCGCAGGCTTGGTGCCGCTGTTTCCAACATTTGCCTTGATCGCCCATTACATCGTCGGCAAGGGCCGCTCGGTGGAGGACTTGAAGACCACCATCCTGTTTGGGATGTGGTCGATCATTCCGTACTTTGTGTATTTGGCGACGTTGTATGTGATGGTGGATCGGATGCGGCTGGAGGCATCGCTGGCAGTAGCAGCAGTGGCGTGGTTGATAGCCGCGACCATTCTGGTCAGCATCTGGGTACGTCTGACCCAACTCGGTTAAAACTGTGGGAGGGGGCTTGCTCCCGATAGCGGTGGGTCAGTCACCTTATCTTTAACTGACCCACTGCTATCGGGAGCAAGCCCCCTCCCACATTTTTGACCGAGTTGTGTCAGCGGACTATTTTGTCGACCTGAATGCCCAGCTTCTTGAGGCGATACCAGAAGCTCCTCTCGGAAATCCCAATCTTCTGTGCCGCCGCAGCCTGCACCCCATTGCTCTCCTGCAACGCCGCCAGAATATAAGCCTTCTCTACCTCTGCCAGCGCCGCATCCAGGTCTTGGGGAATGCCCGGCCCGTCGCTGAGGATTGCCGTGACACCGCCCTGGCTCGACTTGGAGGCAAACAGATAACCCGGCAGATCGATATCCTCGATCACCGCTGACGCCGCCACGATAGTCGCCCGCTCCACACAGTTTTGCAGTTCGCGGATATTGCCCGGCCAGTGATACGCCGCCATGGCCTGCAACGCCTCGGCGCTGAAACCGGTGATGCGCTTGCCAGCGGTGGCGCTGAGGGTCTGGGCAAAGTGCCGGGCCAGTGGGGCGATGTCTTCCACGCGCTCGCGCAGGGCCGGCAGCGGGATGGGAAATACATTGAGGCGGTAATACAAGTCTTCGCGAAACTCCTTGTTGGCCACCGCGTCCAGCAGGTTCTTGTTGGTGGCGGCGATCACCCGCACATCCACTTTGCGCTCGCGGGGGTCGCCTACCGGTTCGATCACCCGTTCCTGCAAGGCGCGCAGGATCTTGGCCTGCAACGCCAACGGCATATCGCCCACTTCATCGAGAAACAACGTGCCCTTGTCAGCCTGCTGAAAGCGCCCTACCCGGTCAGCCACAGCACCGGTGAACGCGCCTTTGCGGTGGCCGAACATTTCGCTTTCCAGCAAACCTTCGGGGATGGCTGCGCAGTTCACGGCCACAAAAGGTTTGTCGGCACGGCTGCCGTGTTTGTGGATGGCGCGGGCGACCATTTCCTTGCCGGTGCCGCTTTCGCCGGTGAGCAGGATGGTCGCGCTGCTGTCGCGCACCGAGTCCACTGCTTGCAGCACTTTGCGAAACGCCGGGCTGTCGCCCACCAGGCTGTCGAACTGCGCATGCTCATCCAGCTCGGCACGCATGCGCGCGTTGTCGCGCAGGATGTCGCGAAACTGCAGGGCCTTGGCCACGGTGATGTCCAGTTCGTCGATATCGAACGGCTTGGCGATGTAGTCGTAGGCGCCGTTGCGCATCGACTGCACGGCGTTTTTCACCGTGCTGTAGGCGGTCATCACTATCACCGGTACATGGGGGTAGCGCACTTTGATCTCGGCCAGCAGCGCCGGGCCGTCCATGCCGGGCATGCGCCAGTCGCTGATCACCAGGTCGATGTCTTCCTGCTCCAGCACCTTGAGGGCGTGCAGGCCGTTGCCGGCGACAAACACCTGCACGTGGTTCTGGCCCAGGGCCGAGGCCAGCAGGTCGCAGAGCTTGGGTTCGTCGTCGACCACCAGAATGTTATGCGTCATGAGTGTCCTCGTCGTCTTCGCCACTGGCCGGAATGTACAGGCTGAACGTGGCGCCGGCATCTTTCTCGCTGGTGCATTCGATGCGGCCGTCGTGACTTTCCAGGATCGAATAGACTTTGGCCAGGCCCAACCCGGTGCCCGAGGCCTTGGTGGTGACGAACGGGGTGAAGATACGCTCGATCATCTCAGCCGGGATGCCCTGGCCGGTGTCGGCAATGCTGATCAGGGTATTGTCGCCCACGTTGCGAATGCCCAAGGTCAGACGCCCGCCTTCGGGCATCGCGTCAATGGCATTGAGGATCAGGTTGAGGCAGGCCTGCTTGAGCTGCTTGGCATCGGCATAGATCATGGCGCCGGGGGCCTGGTCATCGATGTGGGCATCAATGTTATGGGTGGCCAGTTCCGGCGCGCAGAAGCCGAGGATTTCGTCCACCAACGGGCGCGCCGCCTGCAACACACGCAGCGGCGGGTTGGGCTTGGCGAAATCCAGGAACTCGGTAATCAGCTCATTGATGCGGCTGACTTCACTGATCACATATTCCAGGTGGCGCTTGTCGGTTTGCGCCAGGTCAGCGCGGCGGTGCAGCAGCTGGGTGGCGGTCTTGATAATGCCCAGCGGGTTGCGGATCTCGTGGGCCAGGCCCATGGCGACTTCGCCCAGCGCGTGCAAGCGGTCGCGGCGACGCAGTTGGGCCTCCAGGTGATGCAGCTCCCCGAGACGCTCGGTCATATGGTTGAAGGTGCTGCTCAATTGCGCCAGCTCGTCGCCGCCACTGACCTGCACGCGATGCTCGTAATTGCCCGAGATCACCGCGCTCACGCCTTGGGACAGGTCCCGCAGCGGCTTGGTCAGGCGCCGCGACACCAGCACCCCGGCCGCCAGCGACAACGCCGAGCTGAGCAGGAAGATCAACACGAACAGATTGCTCTGGTTTACCAGCCCCACCAGGCTGGTATGGCGCAACAGGCCGCTGAAAATCACGCCCTGCAGATCGCCGGCATCGTTGAAGATCGGCCAGTACAACCCGCTGTAGTTGTTGGTGAACTGCTCGCTGGGCTGCTTGGTGCTGCGCATCAAGGTTTCGATGGTCTTGGGGATGCGCGAGGGGTGATCCTCGAAGCGCTGGGTCGAGAAGATTTCCGAGAAGCCCTCGGGGTTGGCCAGGTACAGGCGCAGGTCCAGGGAGTGCACATCGGCCACGCTGGTGAGAAAACTGCTGTCCAGGTAGGTGGCCACCAGCAACAGGTAATCCACGCCGTCCTGGTTGGTTTCAAAGGTCGAGACCACGATACCGGTACTCACACCGGCAACCTGCACCGTCTGCAACACAGCATTGCTGGTGAGGCTGATCTGGCTGACGATGTCTTCGGAGGCGGTGCTGAACACGGTTTTGTGATCGCTGGTGCGGATCAGCGCCACCACGTCGATGTCGGTGGCGTCGGCAATATCGGCGGTCAGGCGGTCGTGCCGGGTCGCTTGCTTGCTGGAAGGCGGGCTGGTGTAGCGCAGGAACAACTTGGCCATGCGCGCGTTGTCGTGAAGGATGTCGCCGATCTCGTCCTTGACGATCTTGGTCGACTCCTGCAGCCAGATACGCACGTTGCTGTCGAAAATCTGCGACAGCGTGGTCGCTGCCAACTCTGCGGCGATCATGGTGGGAATCACGCTGACCAACCAGAACGCCAGCACCAGCTTGCGCTGGACGCTCCAACGCGAAATGGCAAACGGGCGGGCTTTTTGGCGGGTCTTGGTGATCATCAGGTTTCGCTTATCGCAGCAGCCATGGCAGGGTCGGAACGATCCGGTCGAATAAACAGTTTTACAAGGGTGAGCAGGCCGTTGACCAGCCGGTTGCGGTGGCGGAAAAACACACGGTTACCCAGGAACTCACAGCCCAGGCGCAGCTTACTGGCATAGCCGGCCTGCCCGCACTCGTACAGCGCAATATTGTGTTCAATACAGTAGTCGACATTGGTCAGCCAACTGCGAAAGTACAGGTTGTAGTCGCGAGTGAACGCCACGTCGTGGCCGAAAAACTTGTCCACCAAGCGATGTTCGTCCACCAGCACCAGGTTGAACGCCACCAGTTGTTCGTCCACCCAGTAAAGAACACACACGGCACGTGTTCCAAGGCGTTCGAGCACACCGGTGAAATAACCGGCAGGCAGGCGTTCGAATTGCAACTCGGCGCGGGCCAGCGTGGCCTCATACAGGCGCATGATGTCGGGCAGCACGTCGTCGATAGTGCGCCGCCACTCCACTCGCGGCCCTGGCGCACGCAACTTGCGGCGCAGGTCCTTGCGGGTGGACTTGCCCAGCGAACCCAAGTAGGCGTCCACCGAACCGTAAGGCAGCGGCAGCACGCCCGTGGGCAGGCTTGGCATGCTTTGGAAGCCAGCGTCACGGCAGCTGGCGGCCCAATGCAGGTCGTTGCTCGGTGCGTCCTTGACCGCCAGCAGGCCGATGTCAAAGTCGTCGGCATCCTGGCGTGCGGCAGCGAGCACATGCTTGAGCAACAACGGGCGGCGCGCTTGCGGCACGCCGCTGGCAAACCCGGCATCGCAACGCTCGGCCACCGGCGAGCCGATGGCGTACAGCCCCAGTTGCAACAGCCCCGGCCACAGCCGCTCCACGCGTTCGGTCAAGCGTTTACCGGCGCCCGACACCGTGGTGTCAAGGCGGTAATGGGTGATAAACGCGGCAGCCACGGCCACCAACGTTCCGTGTTCAAAGACCGCCAGGTAACGCCACTGGAAACCCGCGATAGCGGCGTTTTCCACGGCGACGTAGTAGTCCCAGTCCTCCAGGGCACCGGGAAAGCAGTCATTCCAGGCACTGCGCTGGATGGCCCGGATGGTGGGGAAGGCTTGCGTCGTGATCACGTATTTCCCGTCCTTCTATGACGATCGCCGATCAAATGTGGGAGCGGGCTTGCTCGCGAATGCGGTGGTTCAGCCAATGAATGTGTTGACTGATACACCGCATTCGCGAGCAAGCCCGCTCCCACATTTAAACTGAGCTCGGCGGACAATTTCGGTTGGCCGTCAGACCGCCATCGCATGCAAACCAACATCGACCTGCGCCGGACAGTAAGACGGAGCATGTTGTTTGACGAACTCAACACTCAACTCGATCACCCGCCGGTATTGCAGGTCGACGGTGATCATGTGGTAGCAGTTGTCCAACAGGATCTTGGTCACTGGCCCACCGAGGTGGCGTTCCACGTAATCGGCGTTCCAGCGGCTGGTGATGTCGTCTTCGAGGGAGTGCAGCACCAACGCCGGGACGTTGATCGACGGCATGCGTTTCTTGACCACCGCGTTCATCCAGTGCAACTCACGCACGGTCACGCCTTCCATCGTCAACAGGCCCGCTTCGCTGCTTTCGCCCTCTTTCATTTGCCGCTCAACGATGGCACGCAAGCGTTCGTTCTTGATGCCGTAGGGCGGTTTCTCGGTAAACCGAAACAGCCGCACGCCAAAAGGAATGCGGATCAGCAGCGGCGTGATGAACGCCATTTTGTTGATGCTCCAGCCGTCGTACTTGAGCGTGGTGGAATACATCAACAACCCGGCGACCTGGCCCGGATGTTCCGAGGCCAGGTACATCGACATCACCGCGCCCATGGACAAGCCGCCGACAAACACCTGGGCATGCCGCTGCTTGATCTGCACGAAGGTCCTACGCACGCCTTCGTACCAGTCCAGCCAGCCGGTGGCCTGCAGGTCGCTGTTGTCGCCGCAGTGCCCGGCCAGGGTCGGCACATACACCGTGCAGTTGCCCGCCTTGGCCAAGCCCTTGGCGACCTGGCGCAATTCCGTCGGGGTGCCGGTCAGGCCGTGGATCAACAGGATCCCGACCGGACCTTCACCGAGAACGAAGCCGGCAGTACCTTCACCGAGGTCGATCCCGATGTTATTCACCGTTTGGTTGCCCGTACCAGCAGTTGCTCCAGCAACTTCAGGCCCAGGTCGATTTCCGGGTAGCTGATTTCCAGGGACGGGGCCAGGGTGATCACGTTTTTGTAGTAACCACCCACATCGAGGATCAGGCCGAGTTTCTGGCCGTCGACGATCATGTCGCCTTTCATGCCTTCTTCGACCATGTAATCCAGGGTCGCCTTGTCTGGGGTGAAGCCATCCGGGCCGCAGATTTCGCAGCGCAGCGCCAGGCCCAGGCCATCGACATCGCCAATGATCGGGAAGCGCTTCTGCAGGTCTTGCAGGCCTTCGAGGAAGTATTTGCCCTTAGCCATGACCATCGCGCCGTAATCGACTTCGTTGGTCATCTTGAACATCTCCAGACCGACCGCCGTACCCAACGGGTTGGAGGCAAAAGTGGAGTGGGTGGAACCTGGCGGGAAGATCTTCGGGTTGATCAGCTCTTCACGGGCCCAGATACCGCCCAGTGGGTTCAAGCCATTGGTCAGTGCCTTGCCAAACACAATCACATCCGGCTGCACGTCGAAGTGCTCGATGGACCACAGTTTGCCGGTGCGATAAAAGCCCATCTGGATTTCGTCGGACACCATCAGGATGCCGTGCTGGTCCAGCACATGCTTGAGCTCGCGGTAGAAGTTCATCGGCGGGATCACGTAACCACCGGTGCCCTGGATCGGCTCGACGTAAAACGCGGCGTATTCGCTGGAGCCGACTTTCGGGTCCCACACACCGTTGTACTCGGTCTCGAACAGGCGGGCGAATTGCTGCACGCAATGGCTGCCGTACTCTTCCTTGGTCATGCCTTTAGGGCCGCGGAAGTGATACGGGAACGGGATGAACTGCGCACGCTCGCCAAAGTGGCCGTAGCGGCGACGGTAGCGGTAGCTGGAGGTGATCGACGACGCGCCGAGGGTGCGGCCGTGGTAACCCCCTTCGAAGGCGAACATCAGGCTCTTGCCGTTGGTGGCGTTACGCACCACCTTCAAGGAGTCTTCGATGGACTGCGAGCCGCCGACGTTGAAGTGCACACGACCGTCGAGGCCGAACTTCTTCTTGGCGTCCACGGCGATCATTTCCGACAGCTCGATCTTGCCTTTGTGCAGGTACTGGCTGGCGATTTGCGGCAGGGTGTCGATCTGTTGTTTCAGCGCATTGTTCAGGCGCGGGTTGGCGTAGCCGAAGTTGACCGCCGAGTACCACATTTGCAGGTCGAGGTAGGCCTGGTCTTCGGTGTCCCACACGTAGGAGCCTTCGCAACGGCTGAAAATGCGCGGCGGCTCGATGTAGTGAACGGTATCGCCGTAGGAGCAGTACTTGGCTTCTTTATCCAGAAGGATCTGGTCTTCGGCAGTGGCGATGCGGATATCAGACATGGTGGAAGAGTTCCTGGTTGTCGGCAGCAGTAAAGGAGGTGGCGTTGGCGGCAATGCCTTGGGGCAGTTGGGCCAGCAGCGCAGGCACTTGGGCGAAGGTGTCGAAGCGCGCATGGGGAATCTGGTGGGCCACGCAGTAGTCGGCGAGGCTGCCTTTGGCGAACACAAAGTCGGCGGTGGAGGCGACGCACATGTCGGACTTGCCGTCGCCGATCACCAGCACGCGCTTGCTGCGCGGGGTGGATTTGCATTTGCAGTTGCCGGAGGCGGCGCGGCAGGCGTCACTGGAATACGGGAAGTCGATGCGCCAGCTGTTCTGGTCGACCTGGCGCAGGCGGTTGGCGAGGATCGGCAGCAACGTCACGTAGTTGCGCGACAGGATCCGCGCGATGCCCTGCTCGATGCCGTCGCTGACCACTTCGAGCGTGGCGCCCAGGCCCATGACGTGATCGACAAAGTCCGGGAAGTCCGGGTCGATCTCGACGCTGTCGAAGTACGCCAGCAGCTCAGCGGGGGTGGCCTTGATCAGCGCCAGTTGGCGGCTCAGGCATTCGCGCGAACCGATATGCCCATCCAGCCATTCCTGTTCGATGGTTTCCCACTCGGGGCCGGCGAAGCGTTGGAGGACGTTGTCGATGACATCGGTGGGGGTAATGGTCCCGTCGAAGTCACACACGATATGCCAGTGGATCATCGTTGTTTACCTTGGAGGAGCGCGCTGTATGCGCTTGCACCAGGGGTAGAGCAGGGACTGTGCCAAGTGGCGAATGCCCAACGGGGCTGGGCTTGCGGGCGCCTATGTGTCGTGGGAGCTACAATTTTTGTAGCTTGCTACAAACAAGATGAGTGCTTGCATGAGGCAAGCCCTTCGCGCGTTCATGCGCGAATGTCCCGAGAAGGAAACCGCTCCATGCGCAACGTCACTTCTGCTGTACTCGCCGGTTTGCTTGGGCTGTGGGGCTATTGCAGCACCGTGCAGGCAGACCCGATCACCGGTGAAGTCGGCGCGGGCGTCAGCTATCAACCCCATGACCCGACCGGCAGCCGCTACGAAACGCGTCCCGTGCCCTATGTGGACCTGGACTGGGGCGCTGTCAGCCTGAGTACCGATGACGGCCTGACCTGGAGCGCGCTGAACACCAATGGGTTTACCGCTGGCCCGTACCTCAATTACCTCCAGGGGCGCACTTCCAATGGCTCGCTGCAAGGGCTGCGCAATGTGTCGGACATGGCCGAAGCCGGCGGTTTCATCCAGTACGCCCCGGCCGACTTTTGGCGCGTGTATGCGCGGGTGGGCCAGGCCGTTGGCGGCGGGCATTCGCAGAGCGGCGCGCTGGGTAAGGTCGGCGGTGAACTCGGGTACCCGCTGGGGGGCGGCATCATCGGCAGCAGCGGCCTGGCAGCGAACTTTGCCGACGCGCGCCAGACCCAGACCTATTTCGGCGTAGACGCCAATGAGTCTGCGGCCTCGGGCTTTAAGCCCTATAACGCCAGCGCGGGTTTCCAGAACCTCACGCTGACGCAAAGCTTCGAGTTTCCGCTGGCGCCTAACTGGTCGTTGCTGACCAGTGCCAGCTGGGTGCACCTGGTGGGTTCGGCGGCCAATAGCAGCATCGTCAAGGAAACTGGCGATGTGAACCAAGGCCAAGTGCAGACAGCCATCAGCTACAAATTCGACTGATTCAACTGGATCAAAATGTGGGAGCGGGCTTGCTCGCGAATGCGGAGTGTCAGTCAATACATATTTGACTGAACCACCGCATTCGCGAGCAAGCCCGCTCCCACATTTGGATTGCATTTCAGGGTTTGAATCAGTTTTCTTCGCCCTCTGCCAACAGCGCAATCCCACCAATAATCACCGCCACTCCCACCCAGTGCAGCGGGCTGATATGTTCCCCCAGCCCCAGCCACGAACCGAGCAGCACCACCACAAACACCAGCGAACTCAGCGGAAACGCCAGGGACAAACTGCTGCGTCGCAGGATCAGCATCCACACGAAAAACGCGCCGATGTAGCTGGCAATCGCCGCCAGGATGCCGGGGTTGCGCGCCACATCACCCAACCATTGCCAGTTGAAATCCATCTGCCCCAATTGATCCCCGGCCACCTTGGTAAACAACTGGCCAGCGCTTTCGGTGCAGATCAACAAGGCCCACAGCACCACGGTGCCCAGGCGCCCATGCAGCCACCCTTGCGTACTCATGCCTGACTCCCCGCAATCGCCACTAACATCACCCCCAACGTAATCACCAGCGTGCCCGCCCAACGGCGGCGGCTGACGGTCTCGCCCAGCACCACCTTGCCCGCCAGCACCACCCCGCAATACGCCAGCGCCGCCGCCGGGAACAACAGGCTCAGCGGCGCGCGGGACAAGGCTTCGAGCCACACAAAGAACTCAATCACATAGGCGCCAATGCCCGCCCACAGCAGAGGCGCATTGAACACCTGGCCCCAGAACGCATTCAGGCGAAAGCCACCTTCGAGCTCCGGCAAACGGTCCAGGCCAAGCTTGAAACACAACTGGCCGATCACATCGAGCACGATGGAAAAGGCCACCAGCAGCACCACAGTCAGGGTCACGGGAACAGCTCCTCAAACAGGTCGATCAGGGCTTCATTGGTGGCGGCATTGCGCTGCAAATCTTCCGCGCTCCAGCGCTCAGGCGGCGGCTGATCGGACTTGGCCTCCCAGCGCTTGAACGCATTGCTGAACGCAGGCGTTGCAAACTCGCCGCACACGTCGATGCCGATGATGCGTTTACCCGCCGCCAACGCCCGCAGGGCCTGGAGCAAATGGCTCAGGCGCATGCCGCCCTGGTCCCAATTGGTGGCCGCGTCTTCGCTGGCGAGTACGTCCTTGTCGATGGTGATCCAGATCGCCTCGGTGGGCAGACTGGCGATCATCTGGTCGAGAAACCCCGCCCAGTCCAACTCCGCCAGATTGCGCCAATGCAGGTGGTTTTCCTGCTGCCGGTGACCGGCGCCATCCCCTACCCTGCCCCAGACTTTCGACGGCGGATGTTGCCAGGGAAACAGCTGCAAATGCCCGCGCTTGAGCGCCCCCAGGTTGCCGCCGCGCAGTTGCGGGTTGTGCAGGTCGTCGCTGCACGGGCCGAGGGTGACGATGCGTTTGATCGCCGGCATGTTCAGCGCACGGTTGACCCACGAACCACAGTGACGCTTGGGCGCAAACCGCACCCAGTCGGGGTGGTTGTCGAAGTGGATCAGGCTGATGGGCTCTTTGAGGTCGGCAAGAAAGGCTGGCGTGAGGTGGTGGTAGTCACCGGAGCCGACAAACAGGATCTCTGGTCGCGCATCCACGGGTCGGGGCCGTTGGGCCAGGCGCTCGGCGAAGGACTTCCAGGTTTTTTCAGTGGACCACAGGCGCAGCTTCGGGCCCAGGTCCAGCAGGTCGAGGCGCGTGGCCCGGCCGCTGGCCAAACGCCGGGCGATCGGTGCCTGGCGGGTGAGGCTGTGGTCGAGGTCAAGGATGTTCAAGGCAGTGTTCCCCCTAAGGCTTTAGGGGGTCAATGCAAAGGCTGGGCCAGCACCTATCTCAAGACCAATGAGAAACCCATGTGGGAGCGGGCTTGCTCGCGAATGCGGTGTGTCAGTCACAGATATTTCAACTGACACACCGCCTTCGCGAGCAAGCCCGCTCCCACATTTTTAACTGTGATCGGCCTTAGGATTGGGCATCTTTGATAATCTGCCGAATCGCCCCCACAAACGCTTCAGCCGGCTGGCCACCGCTCACGGCGTACTGGTCGTTGAACACAATGGTCGGCACCGACGTCACACCACGGGACACCCACAACTGCTCCTGTTCACGCACCTCAGCGGCGTATTCATCCGAAGCAAGAATCTCAGCCGCACGCTTCAAGTCCAGCCCAACGCTCTCGGCGATGATCGCCAAGGTCGCGTGGTCGGAAGGGTCCTGGCCATCGGTGAAATACGCCTTGAACAGCGCTTCCTTGAGGTTGTACTGCAAGCCTTCCAACCCGGCCCAATGCAATAGGCGATGAGCATCAAAGGTGTTGTAGATACGGCTCTGGCCATCGGTGCGAAAGGCAAAGCCCAACTCGGCCCCCATGTCGCGGATGCGCGCACGGTTGGCCTGGGACTCTTCGGCGCTGGAGCCGTATTTTTCGGTGATGTGTTCGACGATGTTTTGCCCTTCGGCGGGCATATTCGGGTTCAGTTCGAATGGCTGGAAATGGATCTCGGCCTGCACCTCGGCGCCGAGTTGGTCGAGGGCGTCGGTGAGGCCGCGCAGGCCGATGATGCACCAGGGGCAGGACACGTCGCTGACGAAATCGATTTTCAGGGGAGTACTCATGGCGGGCAACCTCGCAGGCATAAATGTGTCGCAAAGGTTGCACGATACACCAATGTCACAGCACCTTCGAAGGCTCGCCCAGGTCAATCTGCGCCCAGTGCGCGGCGTCTTCGCGATGGGCTTGCAGGTACGGCAGCACCGCCGTCAACAGCGGCGCCTTGAACGCTTCCTGGAAACGATGGGCCATGCCCGGAATCAGCTTCAACTCACTGCCCTGGATATGCGCCGCCAGGTGCACGCCGTGCATCACCGGCAACAGCGGGTCGGCGGTGCCGTGCACCACCAGGGTCGGCACCCGCAGTTGGTTGAGCAGTGGCACGCGGCTCGGCTCGGCGAGGATCGCCATGATCTGGCGCTTTACGCCGTCCGGGTTAAAGGCGCGGTCGTAGGACAGCGCCGCCTGGTGCAACAGCGCCTGGCGATCATCCTTCACATTCGGGCTGCCCAGCGCGGCCAGCAGGTCGGCTTGTTGCTCCAACGCCACTTCGCGATTGGGTGCGCTGCGTCGCGACAACAGTTGCACCAGCGCCGCACTGGGCGCTGGCAGGCCTTCGGCGCCGGAGCTGGTCATGATCAAGGTAAGGCTCTCTACCCGCTGTGGCGCCATGGCCGCCAAGTGCTGGGCGATCATGCCGCCCATACTGGCGCCCAATACGTGGAATTGGCGCACCTGCAACGCGTCCATCAAGCCCAGGGCGTCGTCGGCCATATCGGTCAGCGTGTAGGGCGCCGACACCGGCAGCCCAAGCTTGTAACGCAGCACTTCGAAGGTCAGGTTGGCGCTGGCAGGCGCCTGGCGCCAACTGGACAGGCCAACGTCGCGATTGTCATAGCGGATCACCCGAAAGCCCTGTTCGCACAGCGCCACCACCACTTCGTCCGGCCAGTGGATCAACTGCCCACCCAGGCCCATCACCAGCAGCAAGGCAGGGTCCGAAGCACGGCCGATACTCTGGTAGGCGATGCTCACCTGGGCCAGGTCGACCGTTTGGGTCGGGACATTGACATCACATCGAGAAGCCGCAAAAGACGGCAGGCCGAACAGAAGAGCGGCCAGTAAAAGCAACACGCGCATGAAAAACACCGAAACGCAGAACCCCAGTAGAGCGCGAGTCTGATGAAGTTTGTTCAAGCGCGCTGCCACAGTTCCATGACAGTTTGATGAAGAGTGCCCAGTGGTCATGGTCGACACGCCTTGCAACATGAGACAAACTCACGCTATTCCGATTCGCCACAAATTGTCTTCATGGAGAGCCCGTGCTCGAAATCCGCCACCTCAAGACCCTGCACGCCCTGCGCGAAGCCGACAGCCTGGTGGAAGCCGCCGAGCGCTTGCACCTGACGCAGTCGGCGCTGTCCCACCAGTTCAAGGAGCTGGAAGAGCGCCTGGGCATGCCGCTGTTTGTGCGCAAGACCAAGCCGCTGCGCTTCACCAGCGCCGGCCTGCGCCTGCTGCAACTGGCCGACGCGACCCTGCCGCTGCTGCGCGGTGCCGAGCGTGATATCGCACGTTTGGCCGGTGGCACCGCCGGGCGTTTGCACATGGCGATCGAATGCCACAGCTGCTTCCAATGGCTGATGCCGACCATCGACCAGTTCCGCGATGCGTGGCCCGAGGTCGAGCTGGACCTGGCCTCCGGCTTCGCCTTCGCCCCGCTACCGGCCCTGGCCCGTGGCGACCTGGACCTGGTGGTGACCTCCGACCCACTGGAGCTGCCGGGCATCACCTATGTGCCGTTGTTCACCTACGAAGCCATGCTGGCGGTGGCCAACCAGCACGGGTTGGCGAACAAGCCGTACATCGTGCCGGAAGACCTGCTGACCGAAACCCTGATCACCTACCCGGTGGAGCGCGACCGCCTGGATATCTTCACCCGCTTCCTGGAACCGGCCGACGTCGAGCCCGCGCAAGTGCGCACCTCGGAGCTGACGGTGATGATGATGCAACTGGTGGCCAGCGGCCGCGGCGTGTGCGGCATGCCCCATTGGGCGCTGCACGAATACAGCTCGCGCGGGTATGTGAAGGCCAAGCGCCTGGGGGAGAAAGGCTTGTTTGCGACGCTGTACGCGGGGATTCGCGCGGATATGCTGGATGCGCCGTATATGCGCGATTTTTTGCTGACGGCCAAGGACACGTCGTTTTCGACGTTGGATGGGGTTAGCGCCGTTCGCTGACGTCAGAAATAGCGATGATCAAAATGTGGGAGCGGGGGGGGGGGGGGGGGGGGGGGGGGGGGGGGGGGGGGGGGGGGGGGGGGGGGGGGGGGGGGGGGGGGGGGGGGNTTCGACGTTGGATGGGGTTAGCGCCGTTCGCTGACGTCAGAAATAGCGATGATCAAAATGTGGGAGCGGGCTTGCTCGCGAATGCGGGGTGTCAGTCGATCGATTCATCACTGATACACCGCATTCGCGAGCAAGCCCGCTCCCACATTGGATAGGGTTTCCACAGTTGGATCTCAGTCGGTCTTGAGTTCACGCCACATGTGGATCTTGTCGAAGTACTCCACTCCCACACGCACCGCCAGCGGCTCCAGGCCGTACTGAATAAAACCGCAGCGTTGGTACAACGCAAACGCAGCATCATTGCCAGCGGTGACGGTCAGCTGGATCAGCTTGAGGCGCGGCTGTTTGCGCGCCTCCTCCAGTGCCGCCTCGACCAACCGCCGGCCTAACCCCTTTTGCTGATGACTGGCATTCACATACATGCCAAACAACGTCACCTTGTGCCGCGCCTTCTCCCGAGGCTCGAAGGCCAGGCCGACGATGCCTGCCAGCGCATCCCCGTCAAAGGCACCGAGCAAGCAATCCAGTGGGCTTTGCAGACGTTTTTCCCACCAGCTCAAGGGCATTGCGGCACGTTCGGCCACGCTTGAGGTAAAGGCCTGCGGATACACACCGTAGGCCTCAAGCATCAAGGCGCGATACGCCTCGGCGTCGTCGGCCCCCAGCGTGCGGATCATCATGCCGTCAGCGATTGGCGATAAAACGGCAAGATCAAATCCCGCGTCAGGGGGGCCAACTGCAGGCCACCGTCACCGGCTGGGTCGATCCAGCGCACTTCTTCAATCTCGGCGGCGGGGGTTACGGTGACGTCGATATTCACTTGGAACAACTCGGCTTCCACGGTGAAACCCGGCTCATTGACAGCCGGCGCAGAGAACTTGCCGAGGTAGACGGCGGCATTAGGGTCGATACGCAGGTTGAGTTCTTCGTGCAGCTCACGGGCCAGGGCCTGGGCGGGTTGCTCTCCAGCGTCGATCTTGCCGCCTGGCTGCATGAACGCTTGGGTACCGCGCTTGCGCACCAGCAGGGTTTGGCCATCACTGCCGATCAGGAGAGCGGCGGCGATGCGGATTGTGGAGGGCATGGGAGGGCTTCCTTGGCGGCAAAGGGCGTAAGGATCACATGACCCGCGAGCACACCGCAATCGATGTGGAATCGTCGCACCGCCGCTCCCACATTTTGATGGTGTTCAGTCTGGGATAACGGTGTGGTCTTTGATGAAAACGCTATAGCGCGCGCCCTCCATGGTCTCGAACGCAATCAACTTGTCCACCAACGGCAGGTTCAACACCTTGCCGGCATTGAGCAGCAACATGCCGTTATCGGCATTCAGGCTGCGGGCCAGCACCATGCCCTGCGCAAGCTCGCGGGTGCCCAGCACCTTCACGTTCGGGTCGCCCAGGGTCACGTCGTTGAGGTAGGTGGCGCACACTTGCACAAAGTCCTCGACCATCTGCGGGTCGTAGAACTTTCCTGCGTATTTGCGGATGTAGAGCAAGGCTTCATCGCTGTTCATCTGGCGTTCCAGGATCAGGCCTTTTTGCAGCTCGATAAAATCCACCGCCAGTTTCAGCAGGCGCGAACCTGCGGGAATCGCCTCGCCCTTGAGGTGGTCGGGAAAACCGCTGCCGTCCCAACGTTCCTGGTGATGGCGGATCAGCCGCGCGGCGTCTTTCATCGGTTCCAGGGCCATCAGCAGCGATTCGCTCTGGGTGGCATAACCGCGATAGCGCTCGCGGTCGCTGCTGTGCAGCAGGTCCGAGGGCGACGCCATCATGCTGTCACTCCAGCTCAGCTTGCCGATGTTGTAGAGCGCAGCGGCCATGGTCATGTCGCGGTTGCTGGCGTCATCTACGCCGTGAGCAACGCACCAGGTGCGCACCAGTTCGATGATCTGCCGGTTGGTCTGCTTGGCCCGCGGCAGGCGCAGGTTGGCCAGCAGCGAGAACACCTCGGCGCCGGTGGCATAGCTGTGTTTGAGTTCTTCGTAGGCCAGGTCGAGCATATCGGCGGTTTGCTGCAGTTCGCTGGTGCGCGCCGCTACGCGTTTTTCCAGGGTGGCGTTGAGCTGCTTGAGTGCCTCGTTCTGCTGCAGGATCAACTGCTCCAGGCGCAGGCGCTCACGCTCGGAATGCTGATGGGCCAGGGATTGGCGCAGGGCCAGCAGCAATTCCTCATCGTTCCAGGGTTTGCTGAGGTAGCGGTAGATCTCGCCTTCGTTGATGGCTTTGACGATCAGGGTCAGGTCGGTCTCGCCGGTGAGCAAGATCCGCACGGTGTGGGGATAGTGCTGATGGATATGCGCCAGCAACGAGGCGCCATCCATGTCCGGCAGGCGCGCGGCACTCATTACCAGGTCGACGGGTTGGCTGGCGAGAATCGCCAGGGCATCCGCAGCGCAGGTGGCGCTGAATAGGTCGAAGGGCTCCAGCCGCAGCAGGTGGGTGAGGCTGTGGAGTATGTCCGGGTGGGCATCGATCAACAGCACCCCGGCACGGTCGGCATCGGTGAAAGTAACTGACTCTCCCATGGGGCACCTCGAATGGTCGGTGTGCGGTCCTTTTGGTTGGGGTGTGCCTTCCTGGCGATTACTGAGTAGTTTAGTAGGTTTTCGCTGAGTGATGGCTTTGCGATATCAACGTAAAAAAACCGCTCCAGAAACCAGAGCGGCCTTCGAGGTTAACCCTACCCGTATCACGCCTCAGCTTTTTTAGGGCTCGAACCAAACGATGCAAACCGCTTGTTGAACCCGGCAATCCGGCCTTCGGCCTGGGTTTTGCGTTGTTGGCCGGTGTAGATCGGGTGCGAGGCGCTGGACACGTCCAATGGAACATACGGGTAGGTGTTGCCGTCACTGTGCGTGTAGGTGCGGTCAGTGTCGGCCGTGGAGCCGATCAAGAAGAACACGTCGGCGGCGGTGTCATGGAACAGCACGGTGCGGTAGTCGGGATGGATTCCAGTTTTCATGAGGCCTCCGGGGCGCTTGGGTGGATATTCATGTTATACAGTAACATAAAACACTCACCCAAACGAGAACCGATTGCAATAAGAATAGGCCGGGAAGGTCTATGTGGCATCAGCCAGAAAAATTGCGGCTCGCATTCAATGCGGCCTTGATGGACTCTGGCGTGGCCTCGCCGTTTCTGAACATGTCGGTCGCTCCTTGCACAACCGCTCCAAGATCACCGCTGGCAACACCGGTAAGCGCCTGGTCAAGACCGTCATTCATCGTCTTGTCCATCCCGGCCTTGGCACCGGCGATGACTGAACCGAAATCCGATTCCGATTTCTCGATCCCCAACAACACATTGCTCAACAATGGGATAAACCAAAGCCCCCTACCGGCCTCACCCGCGCCCCACTGCAGATTGTCCTTGTTGCTGCCGTCGGGACGCACATGGGTATCGCTGGTGCTATCCAGCCGATGGTCTGCCCTCAGCACGCTGTATCCCTGCTCCGTGAAGTTTTTCCACATACCCGCTGGCGTGCCGTGCCGCGCATCTCCACTGCTCGTTATACCTTCAAGGTCACCGTTGCCACTTGCCTGTGCGCGGTCCTCACCCGACGCAGACAACGAGGTGTCGATGTAGTTGAGCACCCAGGCGGCATTGAACGCTGCATGTGCGCGTGCAATGGGGTCGGGATTATTGGCGGTCCAGTCACCCAGCAGTGCGTAGGCCAGGTGCCGGTTGATATCTTTTTGATGACCGAGCTTCTTGAGGATGGGGTTGTCTTCAATGATTTGTTCAGCGCTGCGGTTATCGCCCGTCGGACGGCCCGTGGCGAACATAGGCCTTGTTCTTACATCCTGCTCGGCCTTTTCAAACGGTGGGGTGTAGGCTTTCTGCGCCAACACCAGCGAGGATTGCGGCAACTGAAGAGAAGGACTTATAACCATGAACAACTCCCTATAGGTTTATTCTTAAACATCGTAATCATTACGTGGCGTGTCCAGCCCGAACGGTTCCCTGCCGGCCTAGAGCCTTCACTCCTTGTTGACGCTCCAAGCACAGGCGCAAAACGCCTGCCCCCCGCCTATCTGAAAGCCGCGGCGAACTGTCAGTTTTGACAGTAGACGGCGGTGCGTGCGCGCCGAACACTGCAGGCACACAGTGCTTGTGAACGATCATCATGCTGGCTCGCCTACTCCTGTTCTTGCTGACGGTCACCCCACTGGTGACGAACGCCCAGGATGATCCGGTTGAAACCCTACTGGCGCAAATGACACTGGAAGAGAAAGTCGGCCAACTGACCCAACTCGGAACTCAGGACAGCGTTACCGGCCCGGTCATTGATCAAGGTGACCTGGGGCAGCTTCCCATCACCACTGTCGGCTCTTTGCTGAATGTCTACGGTGCCGAAAAAACCCGTCGCCTGCAGGAACAAGTGATGCAGGGGTCACGCCTGCATATCCCCTTGTTGTTCGCCTACGACGTGATTCACGGTTTTCGCACCATTTTTCCGGTGCCGCTGGCCGAGGCCAGCGCGTGGGAGCCCGAACTGTCCCGACGCGTTGCCCGCGTTGCGGCGATTGAAGCCACGGCCAGCGGCGTGCATTGGACCTACGCGCCAATGCTCGATATTGCCCGTGACCCGCGCTGGGGGCGCGTGGTGGAAGGTGCTGGCGAAGACCCGTTCCTGGGGGCGGCCCTGGCCGTGGCTCGCGTGGTGGGCTTCCATGGAGAGGGGCCACCCGACCTGTCTTCGATGATGAGCACGGCCAAACATTTTGTGGCCTACGGTGCTGCCGAAAGCGGTCGGGACTACAACATCGCCGACCTGTCCGAGCGCACCTTGAGGGAGGTTTACCTGCCGCCATTCAATGCGGCAGTCGAGGCAGGCGTCGATGCCGTCATGCCCTCGTTTAACGAGCTTGCCGGCGTCCCCATGCACAGCAACCAGGCGTTGCTCAAGGGGTTGTTGCGCAACCAATGGGGGTTCGCCGGCATTGTCATCAGCGACTTCAACGCCGTCTGGGAGCTGATCCCGCAAGGTGTGGCCAAGACACCCGTCGACACCGCGCAACTGGCGTTCAACGCTGGTGTGGATATCGAAATGGCCAGCCAGTCTTATCGTCAGTACCTGCCAACGCTGGTGCGTACAGGCCAAGTCTCCCCACAGGCACTGGATGACGCCGTGCGCCGGGTGCTCAAGGCCAAGCAGCGGCTGGGCCTGTTCGACGCGCCCTACCGCTACAGCGACGAGGCCCGGGAAAAGGCCCAGACCCTCACACCGCAACATCGCGCGCTGGCCCGTGAGGCGGCACAAAAATCCATGGTGCTGTTGAAAAACGACAACGCGTTGCTACCCCTGGCAAAAAACCTCGGCACCGTGCTGGTGGTAGGCGCCCTGGCGGCAGACGCCCAGGCCACCCTCGGTCCCTGGGCCTTGGCTGGCCGCCCCGAGGATTCAGTCACCGTCTTGCAAGGCATACAGCACGCCGTCGCTCCAGGCACCCAGGTGATCTATCAGCTAGGTGCTTCTCCCGAGAGTACGGACACCCAATACATAGCCGCTGCCCAACAAGCGGCCCAAGGTGCAGACGTCATCATTGCTGTACTCGGAGAAACCGCCGATCAGAGCGGCGAAAGCCGCAGCCGCGCCAAACTGGGCTTGCCAGGCAAACAAGAAGCCTTGCTGCAAGCACTCCTGCACACCCATAAACCCCTCATCGTCATTCTGATGAGCGGCCGCCCGCTGGTGCTCAGTGCCAGTGTCCAGCAAGCACCAGCACTGCTTGAAGCCTGGTTCCTGGGCAGCGAAATGGGGCATGCAGTCGCGGACGTCGTGTTCGGTGACGTGAACCCCAGCGGCAAACTGCCCATCACTTTCCCCCGTAGCGTGGGGCAGATCCCACTTTACTATGCGCACAAAAACACCGGCCGCCCCCCCTCCGACGACGCTAGCTTCGAATCGTCCTACATTGATGTGCCATGGACGCCGTTGTATCCCTTCGGTTTCGGCTTGAGCTACACCACCTTCGCCTACTCCGCCCCCCACGTGAGCAGCACACGCCTGGCCTCGACCCAAACCCTCGATGTGTCGGTCACCGTCACCAATACCGGCCAGCGTGCCGGCGACGAAATTGTGCAGGTGTACCTGCGTGATGACGTCGCCAGCGTGACCCGGCCCGTGCGCCAGCTACGTGGCTTTCGCAAAGTGCATCTGGCAGCCGGTCAGGCACAAACGGTGACGTTCACCCTGGGGCCGGGAGACTTCGCCCTGCTGGATGAACAATTCGAGCCCGTGGTCGAGGCCGGCACCTTTACGGTCTTTGTGGGCGGCGATTCGACCACCCAGAACCTGGCCCATTTCGAGGTGACCGATAGCCGCCAGTTGTCTACTCCGGGCTCGCCCGCCTCACACTGAATACACCTACTGGTTGTCTGGAGTTTCCCTACAAGCGCAGAATGCCGGACCGACCGAAGAGTCCGAACCCAAGGAAACCGTATGAGCCTGTCCTTGCTAAGCCGTTACGCCTTCTTTGCTGTCTGTGTCATTTTCACCCTCGCCAGCCTCCCCTTCATCGAACATGAATGGCTGTGGCCCATCACCCTGATCACGGGCGTATTGAGCCTGATCGGTCTCTTCGACTTGCTGCAAAGCCCCCACGCCGTGCGCCGTAACTACCCGATCCTGGGCAATATCCGCTACCTGGTGGAGGCCATCCGCCCGGAGATCCGCCAGTACCTGCTCGAATCCGACAGCGACGCCCTGCCCTTCTCCCGCGCCCAGCGCTCGCTGGTCTATTCGCGGGCCAAGAACGAATCCGCCGACAAACCCTTCGGCACCCTGATTGACGTGTACCAGTCGGGCTTCGAGTTTATCGGCCACTCCATGCGCCCGGCGCCGTTGAGTGATCCCAGCGCGTTTCGCGTGATCGTCGGTGGCCCGCAGTGCACACAGCCGTATTCGGCGTCGGTGTTCAATATCTCGGCGATGAGTTTCGGCTCGCTGAGCGCCAACGCAATCCGCGCACTCAACCAGGGTGCCAAGCTCGGCAACTTCGCCCACGACACAGGAGAAGGCAGCATCAGCCCGTATCACCGTGAACACGGCGGCGACCTGACCTGGGAACTGGGCAGCGGCTACTTCGGCTGCCGTACCAGCGACGGCCGTTTCGACCCGGAACGCTTCGCCGTGCAGGCGCAGAACCCGCAAGTGCGCATGATCGAAATCAAGATGAGCCAGGGTGCCAAGCCCGGCCACGGCGGGATCCTGCCCAAGCACAAGGTCACCCAGGAAATCGCCGAGACCCGCGGAATCCTGATGGGCGAAGACTGCATCTCGCCGTCACGTCACAGCGCGTTCTCCACACCCATTGAGCTGATGCAGTTCATCGCCCAACTGCGCGAGCTGTCTGGCGGCAAACCGGTGGGCTTCAAGTTCTGCCTGGGCCACCCGTGGGAGTTCATGGGCATCGCCAAGGCCATGCTCGAAACCGGCATCCTTCCGGACTTTATCGTGGTAGACGGCAAGGAAGGCGGTACCGGCGCAGCACCCGTGGAATTCACCGACCACATCGGCGTGCCGCTGCGTGAAGGCCTGCTGTTTGTGCACAACACCCTGGTGGGCCTGAACCTGCGGGACAAAATCAAGCTGGGTGCCAGTGGCAAGATCGTCAGTGCGTTCGATATCGCCAGCGTCTTGGCCATCGGCGCCGACTGGGCCAACTCGGCGCGGGGTTTTATGTTTGCCATCGGCTGCATCCAGTCCCAGAGTTGCCACACCAACAAATGCCCTACCGGTGTCGCCACCCAAGACCCACTACGCCAGCGTGCGCTGGTGGTGCCGGACAAGGCCCAGCGCGTCTTCAACTTCCACCGCAATACCCTCAAGGCGCTGGCGGAAATGCTCGCCGCCGCCGGCTTGGATCACCCCTCGCAACTGTCGGCCAAGCACTTGGTGCGGCGCATGTCGGCGACCGAGATCAAGCTGTTCTCGCAGTTGCATGTGTTCCTCAAGCCGGGTGAGTTGTTGACCGGCGAGGTGAATGGCGAGTTCTATTCGCGGATGTGGCAAATGGCCCGGGCGGACAGTTTTGAACCGCACGAGGTGGTTGCCGCTTAAGATTCAAACCCACTTTTGCTGAACCGGACCACCGACGGCATCGTTGAAACAAGGAGATTCACATGCCGTTACTAGACTTTGCCGCTACCGCCGAGCACTTGCCCGACAGCTGGACATCCACACGCCTGGGCCAAGTGGGCGAGGCGCAGATCAAAGTGCTGCGCATGGACGAGCAAGCGTATGGGGAAGAAACCCACGACTACGACGAAGGACTGCTGGTGATCACCGGATGCCTGCAACTGACGGTTGGTGGCCAAGTCATCAGTGTCGGCCCGGGGCAGATGTACCTGGTGGAGGCTCATACCGCCCACGCCGTACTCAAAGGCAGCCAGGGCACACTGGTGATCATTGATATTCAAGCCGGTGTCGGTCAGCAGGAATAAACCGCACGTTGAGCGCATGAATCGGCTTGATCATAGACTGGGGCAAGTACATCTTTCATAACGATGTAACCCGTTTCACCCACTGCATAAATTTCATAGTCAGCCGTCGCAACAACAGGCTGATACTGGCCGTTCCCGAGCACTGACTTGATCGCAGGGTCTCTGTTCATATACACATTATCAACACCCACCCGTGGCAACATTTCAGGTAAAACAACATACCCGAAAGCACCGATTTCCTTGAGCACAGGCATCGCGCGATAGAGCCCTTGCGCCGCTGGCGGGGAGACCACCGACAGGGCCGGAATCATGTACAGGATATTCAAGCGGCCTACTTCACTGTGTCCAATATCATAAGCCAGCCGATTCAACATGCTGTTCTCGACGTCTTCTTGAAATGTAAGCACGCGTCCATACCCATAGGAAACCGACAAGCAGTACATCAACGGCACCATTAGAACCAGCCCGCCCCACCAACGAAAACTCACCAAGACCTCATGACTGAGATAAAACACCATCACCAGCACTCCGGAGGCACCTAAAAATGTTCTAAAGCCTGTATTGAATTCCTGAAAAAACAAGGCCGCCCCAGAGATGCAAAAAATGGCAACGGGAATAATAAATAAATAGGCCACTGACAGGCACACGCCCCACCGCAACTTGATGCTGGGTCGAACCAAGCGCCGATACAGCTGCACATATCCAAAAAAAGCCATGCAGGCCAGCGCGGCCATGATCAACTTGAGCGCGACAGGAAACACACTGTCGATATTGCCCAACACCTGCACCATACGAGTGACAACCTTGAGTACGCCCTCATAACTGAAAGCCAGTATCCCCTGGCGCTCCGTGTTCATGAGCGAAGACACGCCGATGACGTACAGGCCCACGGCCATACCCAGCGCCAACACCCTGCTGGCCAACAGGGTCACGACTTCGACAGGGGGAGTTTTTTCAATGATCTTCCGGATAAGCCAAATGCAACACAAAACAATGAACAAGTTGATCGACAGTTGATACAGCATCAACGAAGCGGCCAGAAGAGCGCTCGAAACCAAGAGTGTTTGCCACGCCCTATTGAATTGGCAAACGCTTGCATACAACACCGCCACCACCCCCAGTACCATCGCAGGGCCGTCATATTGGTAAGAAAGATTCTGCAAGAAAAACGGGCTGTACCAAATGGGCAAAACCACCAAGCAACCGCTCAGGGTTGGTCTTTCAAATAGCTTGAACACCCAATAGCGCAATGCAAATACCATCACCCCTATGGCAATCACCAAGGGCAGCGGATAGACATTCGGCGTATCGGCATTGAACCCCATCGCGTTATAAAGGGGTGATATCAGCAGTCGCCCTTCTGCCGTCCAACTGGCAGGCGAGAAGTAGGTGCGCCAAACATCGTCATAATAGAGATAGCCCACACTGATCAGCGGCCAACTATAAACACACAACGCAATGGCAAAAAAACAGAGCACTTCGCTGCGCGTCAACTCACGCTGCATGACGTGGTTATCCATCGCTGCCCACCCCATGCCCAACTACGTCCCTGACAACATACTTAGGCCTGTGCTTGGCCTCCATATATATCCGCCCCACGTACTCCCCCAATATTCCAATGCCTATCAGTTGCACCCCACCCAGAAACAAGATCGCCGTCATCAACGACGGGTAGCCCGGCACCGCATTGCCAAACAACACCTTGTCAACCATCAAGTACCCCGCATACACCAGCGCCACCAGGGAAATACACCCGCCGATGTAACTCCAAAGCCGCAACGGCAAGGTGCTGAACGAGGTAATCCCATCCAGTGCCAGGTTCCATAATTTCCAGCCATTGAATTTGCTTTGGCCCACCGCACGCGGCGCGCGGTCGTACTCCACAATGGCGACCTTGAAGCCGGCCCAAGACAACACACCTTTCATGAACAACTGCTGTTCCGGCAGCGCCTTGATCACATCCACCACCTTGCGGTCCATCAGCCGGAAGTCGCCGACGTTTTCTTCAATGTGGGTGTAGGAAATCCGATTAAGCAGGTGATAAAACAGCGACGCACTGTGACGCTTAAAGTAGCCATCACTGGCGCGGTTACGCCGCTTTGCCAGCACCACATCGGCGCCACGGCGCCAGGCATCGACCAACTGGGCGACGACTTCGATGGGGTCTTGCAGGTCGACATCAATGGGCACCACGGCGTCGCCACCGGCGTACTCAAGGCCGGCAAACAGGGCGGCTTCCTTGCCAAAATTGCGCGAAAAATTGATCAGCACCACTGCCTTGTCCTGCTGGGTCATCGCCGTGATGAACTCTGCAGTGTTATCCGTGCTGCCGTCGTTGACGAATACGATTTCGACACCGTGCGCCTGCAATGACGGCTCCCGGCGCACCGCATGATAAAAGCCGAGCACCGCCTGTTCTTCGTTGAACACCGGCACGATCAGCGAAAGGTTCATCGCCGGCGCTCGCGAAACACCACCCACTTCGACAGCCAAAAACCGAGCACCAGGCTCAGCAGCGAGAACACCACCACGGTGATGATTGCCGGTAGGTGCCAGTGGTCCGCCAACCCGCCCACGAGCAGGCTCAAGCCACCCATGGAGGCGATGAATATCAGGTAGCGCACCCATGATGCCGGCACGGTGAAGGTGTACAGGGCATTCATGTAGAACGAGAAGGTTGCAGCCACACCAAAAGCCAACAGATTGCTCACAGCCTGACTGAACTCAAAGGCGGCACGACAGACAAAAAACAGCTGCCAATGGATGACCGTATTGGCGATACCAATCACTGCGTAGCTGGAAAACCCCTTCCACAGTCCGGTCATGACGTTCCCCTGATTCGTCTCTATCTAGCAGGCCACGGCACTTCTGGTTCGTCTACTGTCAGATCTAACAGGTTGCGACAGGCGCAAGATTGAGACATTCAGTAATACCCAACCTTTGCAATTGCTTACAAATACCGCCAACCTGCGCCCGCCCGACGTGCGGCGGACTTAAACACCCGCGTTCGGCGGTCATTACTAAACCACTTGTTCAAGAGCCCGCTGCCATGCTGAACGGACGCGACCCGCGCATCGATTTTTTTCGGGGCCTGGCGTTGATCTTCATTTTCTGGGATCACGTCCCCCACAACCCTCTCGGCCAGATCACCCTGCGCAACCTCGGTTTCAGCGATGCAGCGGAGGTTTTCGTGTTCCTGGCCGGCTTCGCTTCGGTGATGGCCTACGGCAAAGTGTTGCAACGTGAAGGCTACTGGATGGCCTGCCTGAAGATCCTGCGGCGCACCTGGGTGCTGTACGTGGTGCACATCTTTTTGCTGGCGATGCTGATGGGCATCGTGTTTTTCGCCAACAGCCATGTGGAGACCCGCGACCTGGTGCAAGAGATGGGCATGACCCACTTCATCACCCACCCGCAACAAGCCTTGCTCGATGAGTTGTTGCTGCGCTTCAAGCCCAACCTGATGGACCCGTTGCCGCTGTACATCGTGTTGCTGGCGAGCCTGCCGTTGGTATTGCCGCTGATGCTGCGCAGGCCTCTGGTGGTGGTGGCGGTGTCGCTCACCGTGTACCTGCTGGCGCCGTGGATGGGTTGGAACCTGCGGGCCATCGAGGATGGCGTGTGGTACTTCAACCCGGTCACCTGGCAGTTGCTGTTTGTGCTGGGGGGCGCGGCGGCCATCCACAGTGCGCAACCCAAGCCCGTCCAGCGCCCGCCGTTGCAACGCCAGCCGCTGTTTGTCGCGGCGGCGGTGTACGTGGTGGTCACCGGCATCATCACCGTATCGTGGCGCTGGCCCGAGATTCATGATGCCGTGATGCCCGCGCTGATCAGCGACTTGATCTACCCCATCAGCAAGACCGACCTGTCGCCAGTGCGACTGTTGCACTTTCTTGCCCTGGCCTACGTCACCGCCAAATTGCTGCCCGGTGCCGGTTGGACGCACAACCCGGTCGCCGCGCAGGTGTGCCGCATGGGGCGTTTTTCGTTGGAGGTCTTTTGCCTTGGCGTGCTGCTCGCGCCGTTGGCCGACATGCTCAATGCCATGGCCGGCGACGCAGTGGCGATGCAACTGCTGACCGCCCTGGTGGGGGCGCTGCTGATGGCTGCACTGGCCGCCTGGCTGGACCTGAACAAACGCCTGAGCCAACGCCGCGCTATATAGGTAGCGCCCGCCACGGTTGGGCGAATGTTCCCATTTCCTTCCACGTCTCAATGTGAAAGGAAGCGGTATATGCCCAACCACCACCTTCTCAACGGCCTCTCCGGCCACTTGCAATCCAGTGAATCCTGGGGCCGGCAACAGGCCCTGGAACTGCTGCGCCAGACCCTGGCGCAGTCGATGAGCGAGCTGACCCTCGCCCAACGACGCGACTACGTGCGCCTGCAACGCGAAGCCCTCACTGCGCTCAAAGCCGTCGAAACCGAAAACGCCGCGCTGATCGAACAGTTCACCACCCGTGGCCTGGCGCAACTGCGCAGCAAGCTGGGCGGCCTCGACCCACAAGGCATCTTCATCAACACCCGTTACCTGGAAAAACTCGACACCCCACTGCCGTGGGAGCCGCGTAGCAGCGCGATTGACGGCTTGGCCAACTCCCCACGCTTTCGCCGTGCGGTGGATGAATGGAAATACCGCACCCATGTTTCACGGCTCACCCTCTGGCAGGCGGCGTGCCTGAACTTCGACTTTGCCACCGGCACCCCGCAGCAGTCGGGCCACAGCTATGTCGACGCATCGTTCCTCTCTGGCGTGGATGAAAAACGCCTGAGCGTCAGCCAATTCATCGCCATCAGCCGCGAGCTGGACCTGGGTGGGCAACTGCACACCACCCTGGCCAGCGCATTGGGCGTCGGCGGCACACTGCACGGCCTGATCGAGACCAGTGCCCGCGCCAATCTGCGCTTTGAAGCGCTGGAGGCCTACCGCAACCGCACCCGCAGCGGCGTGACACTGACCATGTATGAAGCGCTGGTCGCCGCCATTGATGACAGTGGTCCTGCACTGCCTTTCGACACGCTGAGCATGGACCTTGACCGGACCCTCTTCCAGGCCGTCCCTTTCGTGCCATCCGGTGAGAGCATCCCTGTGCCGTTGGTATTGATCCATGTCGCCAGCCTGGGCGTGGTCTCGTACTTCCCGTTCCGTCCCAGCGGTGCCATGCATTATCACCTCGACGCCAAAAGTGCCGGCGCGCACTTTTTGACCGAGCTGAAGGCCAGCCACCACGATGGTGAACTTGGCTGGTTTTCGCGGCAGTTGCCTGTGACCGAAATCAACCAGTTCAAAGACCTGCTACGCGAAGAGCCGCGCCCGGAAGGCCTGAGCCAGGTGGCGGGTTTTCTCTACGACGGGTTTCACACGTTATTCCCCAAACAAACCCTGGAGCATGTGAGGTTCGTCCACGATCCGAAACCCGCTCGCCCACGCAGCCTGGTGCAAGCACTCACCCAGCGCCACGTCCAGCACTACCAGGCCAACCTCGGCATGCTCGCCACCCGCCGCTCGGAACGCGACCTGCAAGGGGTGATTGACGGGGCAGCGGCCATTGCCGCCGAAATCATGGAGTTGCTGATGACCCCGGTGCCCGGCGGTGTCACCGGTTTGAACCGAGTGATGCAAGTCGTGGTGTTCGCCAACCTGAGCTACAGCCTGATCGTCGGTATCGACAACGCCGCCAGGGGCCAGGCCAGTGACTTCGCCGCCGCCATGGCCGATGTGGCTGACCTGGCGATCAATGGCCTGCTGATTTCCACCGCCGGGCGCGTGCACCGCCAACGTATCGAAGGCCTGTTGCAGCGCCTGGGCAACCCGCGCAAGGTGCCCCGCAGCGATGGCAGCCATGGGCTGTGGAAGCCCGACATCGGCCCTTATGCCATCGCCAACCCGCACCTGCTCGATGGCCAGGTTGCCAATGCCCAGGGGCTGTATTTGATTAACGGCCACCAGTACGCGCGCGTACAGCAAGGCCAACAGCATGTCGTCGCGCAGGTCAGCCTCGATCCCGCCACCAAGGGCTTTGTCCTCAAGAGCAAGAATGGCAATGGCTTCGCCGCACCCATTGTGTTCGATCCCAGGCAACAAGCCTGGGTGCTCGACCTGCAGGGCGCCCGCCAACTCTCGGACACCCAACTGATCGGGCAAATGTTGCCCAACGGCGAAGCCCCCGTGCCCGCCGAGCAAGTCCGTACGCTGCTGCGCAGTACCGCCGTGCCTCGCGCCACACTCGATGCGATCTGGGCCGGCGACGCGCCACCGGTCAACCTGATCGAAGCCAGTCGACGCGTGCAGGTCGATCGGGTCATCGAGCAGTTGAGCAGCGGCTTTCACCGCAGCGCCAACCTGCCCGCCCATGCCGGCAGCGCCATCTTCAGCCTGTTGACCCAACTGTCCACCTGGCCCGCCGAGGCGATCATCCAGGTGCATGACGCCCAGGGCAGCCTGCTGGAGAGCCACGCCGCCAGCGACAGTGCCACCCATGCAATTACCCTCAAGCGCCGGGATGACGGCACCTACACCGCCCTCGACGCTGCGGACACCGATGTGCCCACCCAAGAGTCGCTGCTGGAGCAGATCATCCGTCAGCAACCGGTCACGTCCACCCTGGGCAAGGAAGGCAGCCCCCAACTCAGCGAAGCCCAGCGTATTGCGCGCCTGCGCGTGCAAATCAGCGCGCTGGCCAAAACCGAGCGGATCGCCCTGTTCGATGCCATGACCCGCTACGCCGGCCAGTCGCGCCATCAGGTCCCGGCGGGTGTTGTCGCCCGCGCGTTCGTACCGATCAAGGCGGCGACCAATGGGGTACAGGCCACACCCTTGCTGAGCAAACTGCGGGCGCAATTTGCTCCCTTGAGCCTGGCTAACCTCCAACAATTATTGGATCAAAGGCCACTGAACGCCGCGCAGCAGAGCACCTACCTCACCGACGCCACGTTGCCGGACAAGGTGCGCGAACACCTGGAACAGCACCGCACCACGGTGCGTATCGACGCGGTGATCGATGGCCTCTACAACCCGCGCGCCTTCAGCAAGGACACCGACTTGTGGGCACGAGAGTTCGCCGCCAGCCTGCTGCGCGAGCGTCTGGACCGGCATTTTGTGGTCACCGAAATGGCCGATGGCCCGCCGCGCAATCGCTACAAAAACAGCGGCCCGGACGACACCACCGTCGAACTGCTGCACCACGGCGACGGGCGCTTTGAGGCCTACGACATGCGCAACGGCGGGCCTATTGCGGTGTCGCCGGTCGTCGACAGTTTCTACCTGGCCATCGCCTCGGTGCTGCAACCCCACGAACGCACCCAACTTGGCATGAGCAGCGCCACCGATGCCCAGGGCCTGCGCAAGACCCTGGGAGACCTGATGAGCGACCGCCGCAGCCCGGCGGGCCTGGTCAGCCTGCTGGATTACTCACTGGGCCAATATCAGAAACACAACCTGGTACTGCCCAGCGACTTGCAGCCCAACCCCGAGGGTTTGTATGACTGGCAAGGCGAGCAACTGCTGTCACTGTACGGCGGCTTCTACCCGGTGACCTTCGATCAGCGCGTGGGCAAATGGCGGCTCAAGCACCCGCAAAAAGTCGGCGTCGACACCCCGCGCCTCGAACACAACCGCCACGGCGCCTGGCGCCTGGAAAGCGAAAGCCCGTTGGCCTGGGACGAACATCATCTGTTTTCACGTTTGGGCGTGGGCGACTTCAACGTGGACCAGCCCACGTCGACACGTCTGCTCAAGCTCACCGACACCCCAGCCGCTGCACTGCGAGAAGTGCACTGCGCCGGCCTGCCACCGCCGCCGCTGCTCAAAGACAGCAGCAAGCGCTTTGGCATCGAGCGCCAGATCCTGCACTTCATCAAGGCCATGACCACGTACTCGGCTACCCGCACGGCGCGCCCGTCCCTGCAATTGCTGTTGGTCTGCAGCCTGGCGCAGTGGCCCGCCAGCCATGTGCTGGAGCTGCACGATGAGGAGGGCCGCACCTTCGCCCGCTATCCTGGCGCCAATGCCGCTGCGCCGCAAAAAATCCGTCTGTCCCAAGCCCAGAGCCGCAGCCTCGAACCACTGGCCCACCTGACCCGCGACGACGACTTGACTCGCGCCCTGCTGGGCGAGCTCCCCGAAAGCCAGGAGGAGCGCCTGTTCAAGCTGGCGAAAAAAATTGCCGAACATGCCTACCGCGAGCGCACCCAGCTGTTCGACACGCTGTATGCCCAAAGCGAGCGCAGCACCAACGCCCAGCAAAACCGCCTGCACCAGCACTACCCGCAGCTGCCCGCCAGCGTGATCCAGGCGTTGCTGCGCCACACCACCGCCGCCGAAGCCAAGCAACTGCATGACCACGACTGGGTGCCACTGCGCGTGGCCGAACAGGCCAAGTTGACCGCCAACGACGTGCGCCTCAACCGCGCCTTCGAAGGCCTGTACCTGACGACGTTGGCCAACCCCGACAGCGAAAAAATCATGCTGCATGCCCTCAAATTGTTGCCCGGCTGGCCCGCCGAGTTGCGCCTGGACATTCATCAGAACAGCGCCAGCGGGCCGTTGCTGGAAAGCGCCGGGCACTTGGCGGGGCGTGAGCGCAAGGTCCTGGCGCGCATCGATGAGCGCTACCAGGCCTATGACGGCACGGGCCAATTGCTCAGCGCGCAACCCCGTGACTTGCTCACGGCGCTCTGGGAAGTGCTGGACGACAGCCAGCGCAAAGCCCTGGGCCTGGATGACAGCAGCGACCTGACCCCGCTGCGCCACGCCATCGCCGAGTTGGCCCTCAACCAACGGATCGCGATCAAAGACCTGCTCGGCCTGCCGCATATCCCGTACTGGCTGCAACCGCCGATGCGGGTGGACAGCTCGTTCACTGCCTACCCCTTCAACGTGCGTAACCTCTGGCCATTTGGCGGGCTGCACTCGGCAGACATCGTCAGCAAGGCGCGTGAGCTGTATCCGAGCATGAGCCGCGCCAGGGCCCAAGATTTCATCGACTCCCTGCACATGAACGAGCCGGCGGTGTTGCTGGAACTGGAGCAGCGCAAGGCCGAATACCAGGCCCTCGAATTCGGCCTGCAACGCTGGGCCACCACCGAACAGGCCATCGACGCCGACGACCCGTTGAATCTTGGACGTCGCCATCTGATCAAGGCGCGAATACTGCAGGCCTGGCGCCGCGAAACCTATCGCGCGACGGCGGGCGGGATATTCGATGCCTATACCCTGGAGTTGCAACTGGACGACAACACCCTGCCGGACGCCGACTTCATCCTCAGTACCCGAGGCTTTGAACACATCGGCTATCTAAAGATCGCCGGCAACGGTTTTCCCGCCACGGGCGATGCGTTCCTGGGCAAGTTTGCCAACCTCCAGTCACTGAAGCTCGACTGCATGCTCACCGAATTGCCCCGCAGCGTCACCGACATGACACAGCTGGTGCAGTTGGACCTCAACGACAACGACATCGTCCTCACGCCAGAATCGCGCCAGCGCCTGGCCGGCATGACGAACCTGGAGGTGCTGGACCTGGACGAAAATCCATTGGGCATCGCGCCGGATGTCTCGGGCATGCACCACCTGCTGAACCTGAACCTGCGGCGCACCGGCATCAGCCAATGGCCCATCGGCGCAGAGCAGCTCACCCAACTGCACAGGCTGGAGCTGGACGAAAACCAGATCACCACCATCCCCGACGCCGTGTTCACCAACCCGGCCATGGAACAGGCCAACAGCGGCACGTACCTGCATGGCAACCCGCTGGATGCGCCGACATTGCAACGCTTGGCCGAGTATCGCCAGCAGAATAATGCAAGGCTGGGCGGCCCGATGCCGGGCCAGGTGCACGTTGCGCCGCTCGCCACGACCGCCAGCGAAATGACCGCCTGGCTGGCCGGTGTACCCAAGGCTGAGCACGCTCGGCGCCAGACCCTGTGGGATCAACTCAAAGCCCATGAAGGCGCCAGCCCAGACGATGCATTCCGGCTGTTCCGGGATTTGACCCAGTCATTTGACTACGTGCGTGGTGGCGACCGACGCATAGCCCTGACGGCCCGAGTGTGGCGTTTGCTGCACGCCATGGTCGATTCCCACGAGTTGCGCGAAGATATTTTTCTGCATACCTATGAGGCCGGCACCTGCGGTGACGGTGCAATCCTGGTGTTTATGGACATGGAGATCCGACACAAACAGCACGAAGCGATCACACAACCCACCTCGAACCAAGCCACCCAAGCGCTGAAGAGATTCCTCGATGGTCTGTTTTACCTGAACAACCTGGATAGGTTTGCCGACGCGCATATCGATCGGTTACGCAACGAACGCGAGGTCTACAACATGCTCAACCCCATGTTGGACCCCCAGAAAATGCCGGACGACGCGGAGATCAAGCTCTACCTTCGCCTCAACATGCGCGTGGCATTTGACCTGCCGCTGGAGCAGGAAGGCAGGCTCTATTCCCCGGGTGAAGACCTTACCGCTGAAGACCTGAACACGATTCGCGCCGGGATGGACAGGTTGAAGTCAACCAACGAGGCACAAAGCGCGCTGCTCACGAACCAGGTCTGGATCAACTACCTAAAACGCACCCGGCCCAAACGCTTCAGTATCGTCGCGACAGCCGCCGAGCGGATGCTGGGGGCCCTGCAACAGCAGGTCCCCAACGTCTTGTCGATGGAGTATCAGGAGCGACGCCAATCCATCACGCAGCTGAAAACCGCCGAGACAGACCGGCTGGTCAGCCAGCTGACCCAGCGCTTCTTGAACACCGGTGAGTTGCCCACCGACGATTGAGTCACTGGGCGAGCGCATGCCCCGCGTTATTGGGCTGCAACTTGAACGTGTAGAACAACACCGTCAGCAGCACCAGGAATGCCGGCCCTACATACAGCGCCACGCGGGTGTCCGGGAAGTAGGCCATCAGGCCCACCACCAGCACCAGAAACGCCAGCGCCAGGTAGGAACTGACCGGGTACAACCACATGCGGTACTTGAGGCCGGCCTGCTCGGCCGGGCTCAAGCCTTTGCGGAATTTGAGCTGGGCCAGCAGGATCATCAGCCAGGTCCAGATCGCGCCGAAAGTGGCGATGGACGTCACCCAGACGAACACCTGGTCCGGCACCAGGTAGTTGAGCAACACCCCCAGCAGCAAAGCGAAGATCGACAACAACAGTGCCTTGCGCGGCACGCCATTGCTGGAGGTTGTACCGAAGGTGGCCGGCGCCTGGCCATTCTGCGCCAGGCTGTAGAGCATGCGCCCGGTGCTGAAGATGCCGCCGTTGCACGACGACAACGCCGCAGTGATCACCACGAAGTTGATGATGCCGGCCGCCGTCTTGATGCCCAGGCGCTCGAAGGTCATCACGAACGGGCTGCCCTGAGTGCCGATTTCATTCCACGGGTAGATCGACAAAATCACGAACAACGCACCCACGTAGAACAGCAGGATGCGCCAGAACACCGAGCCGATGGCACTCGGGATGGTCTTCTGTGGGTTCTTTGCTTCACCGGCGGTAAGGCCGATCATCTCCACGCCCAGGTAGGCGAACATCACCATTTGCAGGGACATCAGCACACCCTGCACGCCATTGGGCATGAAGCCGCCGTGGGCCCACAGGTTGGAAATACCCAGCGCCACGCCGTCATTGCCAAAGCCGAACGCGATAATGCCGACGCCGCCGATGACCATCGCAATAATCGTGACGATCTTGATCAGCGCAAACCAGAATTCGAATTCACCGAAGGCTTTTACCGCGATGAGGTTGATGGTGCCCATGCTGATCAATGCGGCCAGCGCCCAGATCCAGCGCGGCGTTTCGGGGAACCACACGCCCATGTACACCGCGACGGCAGTGATCTCCGCGACGCAGGTCACCAACCACAGGAACCAGTAGTTCCAACCAGTGAGAAAGCCCGCCAACGGGCCGAGGTAATCTTGGGCATAACGGCTGAACGAACCGGCGACGGGGTTATGCACCGCCATTTCGCCAAGGGCGCGCATGATCACCAGGATCGCCAGGCCGCCGATGATGTACGACAGCATGATCGCCGGGCCGGCCATTTCGATGGCCTTGGCCGAACCGAGGAACAGGCCGACACCGATGCAGGCACCGAGGGCCATCAGGCGAATGTGCCGTTCACCGAGTTCGCGTTTGAGCGGGCCGCCTTGAGCGGTCTCGCCATGGGGCAGTGGGTTGCCGACTGGCATAAAGGTACAACCTCATTTTGTTATTGGAGTGTCCGCCGAGGGGCTGGCCCGGTGGGGCGTGCAGTATAAAAAGCCCGGCTCAGGTTCTTTCACCATAAAAGCGGGCCAATTCAGTGAAAGAGCCCGCAAAAATACGACTTTACAGGAGTACTTCACCTGCACCGAGCGACCAAACGTCGCACAGCCATTAATGAAAACTTCCTACAAATAAAACAGAATCACCTCACAAACAGTCCCCAGCGACTAAGCTTCCAGCAAGTCCGATCAATCTGCGTGCAGGGATCAATCGACTATGGGCGCACTGTGGCAAACCGAATCGAGCAAGGCTGCGAAAGTACACGGCAGTTCGGACCCAGCGCCTTTACCCAAAAATAAACCCCGGCCGCGCTACGGGCTTCGGCTGTTCGGGTTAATCGTGCTGGCGGCGCTGGTTGCCCTGGGTTTTGCCGCCAACAAAGAGATGCGCACCTCACGCCTGCAGGCCCAGGAACTGAGCCGCCTGGCCCACGACCTCACGTACCAAGTCAAGCCCGGCGCCAGTGACGCCCTGGTCTATCCCGGCGCCGGGCCGTTCGATCGACGCCTGGGCTACAGCGACCTCGGCACCTTCCTGCCACGCCTGCTCAAACGGGGTTATGTCATCCAGGCCCAGGCGCGCTTTTCGCCCGCGCTGATGGACTACAGCGCCAAGGGCCTGTTCGTGCCCTACACGGAAAAGATCCAGGCCGGGCTGTCGATCACCGATTGCCGTGCGGTGCCGCTGTACCAGTACAACTACCCGCAACAGCTGTACGCCAGCTTCGCCGCGATCCCACCGTTGGTGGTCAACAGCCTGTTGTTTATCGAGAACCGCGACCTGCTCGACCCCACCCAACCCCAGGCCAACCCAGCGGTGGACTGGCCGCGCTTTGCCAAGGCCGCATGGTCGCAAGTGGCCAAACTGCTGCACCTGCCCGGCCAGAGTGCCGGCGGCAGTACCCTGGCCACCCAGTTGGAAAAATACCGCCACTCGCCGGATGGCTTGACCGTATCCGGCGGGGAAAAACTACGCCAGATGTTCTCCGCCGCCGTGCGTGCTTACCAGGACGGCCCCGATACCCTGCCCGCACGCCAGAACATCCTGCGGGACTACCTCAACAGCGTGCCGCTGTCGGCGGTGCCCGGGCATGGCGAAGTGCACGGCATGGCCGAGGGTTTGCGGGTGTGGTACGGCGCCGATTTCAACCAGGTCAACCAGGCGTTGCGTGGCCCGGTGAACGCAGCACAAGGTCTGGCCTTGCGTGAAGTGCTGTCGCTGATCATCGCCCAGCGCCGCCCGTCTCATTATTTGGCCAAGGGTCGTGATGAACTGGCGCAGCTCACCGATAGCCACCTGCGCCTGCTGGCCCAGAATGGCGTGATCGATCCCGCGCTGCTCAAGGCCGCCCTGGCGAGCAAGGTGACCTACCGCGATTGGGTGCAACAACCCACGGTGCAACCCATCGAGACCAACAAAGGCATCAGTGTGGCCCGCAGTCGCCTGGCCGCGTTGCTGGACCGGCCACTGTACGACCTGGACCGCTTGGACCTGTCCGCAACCTCAACCCTGAACGCGCAGTTGCAAGGTGAAGCCAGCGACTACCTCAAGCACCTTGCCGACCCAGCGTACGCCCGCCAGATCGGCCTGCTCGGCGAACGCCTGCTCACCCCCGCCAGCACCGCGCAAGTGCGCTACAGCTTTACCCTGTTCGAGCTGACCCCGGACGGCTCGCGGGTACGTGTGCAAACCGACAACACCGACCAACCCTTCGACATCAACGAAGGCAGCAAACTGGAACTGGGCTCCACCGCCAAACTGCGGGTGCTCACCACCTACCTGCAAATCATCAGCGAGTTGCACGCCAAGTACGCAGCCCAAGCTCCCGCCGCGCTGAAGAAATTCACGGTGGACGATCAGGACCGCTTGAGTCGCTGGGCCCTCGACTACCTGATCCAGGCGCCGGACAAATCCCTGGCGAAGATGCTCGACGCAGCCCTCGACCGCACCTATTCGGCCAACCCCGCCGAGCGCTTTTTTACCGGCGGCGGCCTGCACACCTTCCATAACTTTCGCAGCCAGGACAACGGCCGCAACCCCAGCCTGCGCGATGCCCTGCGCGAATCGATCAACCTGCCGTTCATTCGCCTGATGCGTGACGTGGTGCGCTACGTCACCTATTCCGGCGAGAACAACAGCGCTGAACTGCTCAAGGACGACAGCGACCCACGCCGCCAGGAATACCTCGCCGGTTTTGCCGACCGCGAAGGCACCACGTTCCTGCGCAAGTTCTGGAAGAAGTACCAAAAGAAAGACACCCAGGCGCGCCTGGACACCTTCCTCGACAGCCTGCGCCCTACGCCGATCCGCCTGGCCGCCGTGCATCGCTACTTGCTGCCCAATGCCAGCCAGGACAGCTTCAACCGGTTTGTGCGTGCCCATCTGACCGGGATCAAAACCAATGAAAAACTTACCGATGAGCGCCTCGAAAAACTCTACACGGCCTACGGCCCCGGCACCTATGACCTGCCCGACCAAGGCTATATCGCCAAGGTCCACCCGCTGGACCTGTGGCTGCTGGGCTACCTGCTCAACCATCCCGAAGCAACCTTTACCGAGGTCGTGAAAGCCAGCCAGTTCGAACGCCAAGAGGTGTACAGCTGGCTGTTCAAGAGCCGCCACCAAAGTGCGCGCGACAGCCGCATCCGCACCATGCTGGAGATCGAGGCGTTCCTGGATATTCATCAACGCTGGCAAGCCGTGGGCTACCCGTTCGACCACTTGGTGCCGTCGCTGGCCACCGCCATCGGCAGCTCCGGCGACCGCCCCGCCGCGCTGGCGGAACTGATGGGGATCATCCTCAACGACGGCGTGCGGCCACGGGTGTTGCGCATCGACACCCTGCACTTTGCCGCCGGTACGCCGTATGAAACCCAACTGGCCAACGACCCCGTGCCGGGCAAACAGGTGATTCCCGTGGAAGTGGCCAGGGCCTTGCGCGGCGCCCTGTCCCAGGTGGTGGATGCCGGCACCGCCAAGCGCGTCGCCGGCAGCTTCAAGCTGGCTGACGGCACGCCGCTGGCCATGGGCGGCAAGACCGGCACCGGGGACAACCGGATCGAAGCGATTGGCGCGGGCGGGCGGATTCTGAGTTCAAAATCCATTAACCGCACCGCGACCTTTGTGTTCTACCTGGGAGAGCATCACTTCGGCACATTGACGGCCTTTGTGCCTGGCCAGTCGGCCGAACACTTCACCTTTACCTCGGCGTTGCCGGTGCAGGTGCTCAAGGGCATGGCACCGATCCTGCTGCCGTACCTGCAACCGGGGGAGCACACGCAGTGTGTGCCCGGTGCTTTAGTCGACGTTGAAAAATATCCGCCGCGCCAGGGCTAGGCCAATGGCCGAGCGGTGAATCTCCAGCGGTTTGCCTCCAGTGGCTTCGGCACGTGCCTGAGCCTTGCGCCCCAGGCGGTTCTGTTCGGGGGTTTTCAGGTGGCCGGCACTGAAGTGGTCATCCAGGTCCTGGGCACGCGCGTAATGGAAGTGGGCATAGGCCAGTACTTTAGCGGGCTGCACAGCCTCCACCCGGTACACCTGCAAGTAGTCGACAGGCGGCCCCTTGAGCATCACCCGTGCCCCCTCGCGCACGATGTGCACTTGCTGGTGTTGCTGCAAGAACACCAAGCCGTCCTGAGTCAGCACGTTGTTGCAGGTGGCGCGGATCCGCATAGCCAGCCCGGCCTCGTTCAGGCGCGTCACCGCCTTGCGCAGCTCGGCTTCGGCGGTGCGGGCATTGGCTTGCTGCACCGCCGCCAAACGGATATTGGCCTCGCTGTTGAGTCGTTCGCGGATCTTGTTGGCCAACCACAGACGTCGACGCGCTTCAGCTTCGAGCAGGTCTTGCAGGGAGGCCAGGTCATTGGCCCGGCCAGCCAATTGTTCAACGTTGGCAATCGCGCTATCGACTTGTTGCAACAACGTGCGGGCGGTCTTCAACAGGCTGCCCAATTCGGGGTCAGGGCGCGGCGCCGGGGTTGACGGCGTTTGCTCCCAGACGCCGTCATCGGCCTCGGTAAAGGTGCCGATCACCCTGCCGTTGGCATCCGCCAATTGTGCAGCGTTGCTGCTTTGCGGCTCCGTGCGAGCCACCAGCAGATCACGGTTGCGCATGCGAATGATCTTCTTGCGCTGGGCAGGGGCGGGCTTGGGCGCCGGCACTTCAGGCGCCGCAGGCCCCAGTAACGCCGTCAGGTCGCGCTCTACCTGCTGGTGCAAAGCGGTGAGCAGCTGCTGGAATCTATCCAAAGACTCCAAGTCGAACTTCTCCGGCTCCATGGCGCGCCAAAATTCAATCTGGTCATCGGTCTGGGCGAAGATGTGGTCGATGCTTTCGAGCAGCGCAATTTGCTCGGCATTGCTGGCCTGCACTTGTGCCCGTTCGGCCAGTGAGCGGCTGGCCCAGCCTGCACGTACGACGGTCGCCGACATGCGTTCAAGCAGGTTGCCCTCGAACGACTGCCCCGGCACGTCGATAGCCAAGCCCCACAAGGCGGTCAGTTGCAAGGATTGCAGGTCCAACAATGACGGACGCGCCGGCGTCTGGGCCAGCAGTGCCGCGCTCTTGTCGCGCCCGAACCGGGGCACTTCGCGCAGTTCATTGAGGTAACGATCTTCCTGGCTGCGCCAGTCAATCGCACTGTCGTAACTGGCCGCGACCCTGCGCATCCCTTGATTCAACGCGGCATGGTCCTGTTCGCCACCGCCGGTTTCAGAGCGTTCGAGCAGCGATATAGCCTCGGCGTTAGCCTGCTGCACTTGGGCGCGTAATCGCGTGTCGAGCAGTTGCAGCGTGAGCACGATCGACTCCAGCAGTTGGCTGAGTTCGGCCTCATAACGTGGCCGGGGGCCCAACTCACGCAAGCGTCGCAGCAGCCCCAGTTCGCCAATCGATTGCCGGGCCTTGTCCTCCAGCGCCTGGCGGTAGCGGGCCTGGGCCTGGGTGCGCCGCTGTTCGTCGGCCTGGCCTTGGGCGTGCTGCAATAGGTTGCGCGCAATTTCCAGGGCACGTTGCAGGCGCGTACCTTCAACCGTGGCTTGCTGGTACTGGGTTTCCAGCAAGTGGCGATCGACCGGCGCGGCGCGCGCCTCGTCAGCGCCGCCGCTCAAGCGCAATTGCAGGTCCAGGTCCCAACTGCCGCCCCCCACGGCTTTAAGCCACGGCCCGAGGATGCTGCCATCGGCGCTGATCACCCGCACACGCCCCTGTTCTATCCGCACGCGAAAGAGCTGACCACGCACCAGCGCCTGCCACTGTTGCTGCACCCGCAGCAACCCCCGCCAGGGCCCGCGTGGCTGGGCACCGGGTAAGGCCTTGGGCCAGGGCAGGGGAAAGGTTTTCAGGCTCAGCGTATTCAAGCGCGCCTGCACCGGGGGCGTCAGCACATCGCGGGCATTGGCCCAGGCGGCAGGGGCGATAAATTTTGCGGGGGCCGAGACCCGAGTGAGCGGCACGCGGGGAAGGTCATTCTTGGGTGCGAACACCGCGTGTTCAAGGTCCAGATGCTGCTGCACATCATCGGGCGTGGCCTGGTGCGCGAGGATCGACATCAGGTTCACCAATACGTCCATCACTGCGGCACTCCGGGCCTGGGGGTCGGAGCTTTGCAACCCGGCAATGTCCTGCTGGGCACTTGCGATCAACTGTACCAGCCAGCCGACAAGCTTCGCCGGACCGCTCAGAAGCGGTTGTATCAAGCCAAAAATCAACCAGGCGGCGCGTTTGACATCGGCCCAGTTATTCTCGGTATTGGACACCGATTCGCGGTCGGCAATATCCATCACTGCCTGGACCGCATCGACGAACAGCAGCCGGGTCAGGTCGTCTCCGGCTACGGTTTTGCTCAACTGCACGGGCGGCGGCCTGGTGTACTGGGTGAACTCATCACCCGGCGCGAAACGCCACACATGGGGCTCGCGAAAACCATCGTGGTCGTACACGCCTTGACGCTGGGGTTTGATCGCACTCAACACACTGTCGTGCAGCGTGCCGGGTTGCTTGATCGCCTCGAACAACGCCTCCAGCGAAACGAACTCCAGCAACGAGGCTTCGAACGACGGTCGGTACAGCAAGTGGCAACCGCTTGCTCCCTGTTGCGGGCCAATAACGTACATATTCGCCACTGTATCCACCGTGTCCGCCAATGAGGTGGCCGTGACCTTGAATGCCAATGGCCACAACGCCAACCCCTGACGCTGCGCCGCCGTGGCTTGCAGGGCCGCACGCAGCCGACGGATACCTTCGCGGGTGAGGCCATGTAGGCCCTTGATCTGCCATTCCAGCGCCTGCATCGGCAGTTGAATACGCAACTGCTCGCCGAAGCGTCGGCTGCGGCGTGCAGATTCGACAGGCTCATCCAGCAGATGCTTTTTCAGCAGGTCCAGGTAGGTCTGGCCGACGTCGACAGACGTGACGCAGGCTTTGAGCGCCTCATAGTTCAACCCGGCAGGCCGTATGGTTTTGGCGGTGTAGGGAAACCCGGCCAGGTTTTCCAGGGCCAACTGCGTCAGGTTCAGCTCGATATGCTCGACCTCCCCGGCCACAAAACCGCCCGGCACCGGTACAGCGACAGCGATCACACGGTCGAAGCTCAGGATGATGTCGTCTGGCTTGAGGTGGGCGGTCTTGGGGTCCTTGCGCAGGCACAGGTGCAGTTGTTCACTGGCGTAACCTTTGAGGGTGGGGATACCGTCCAGGTAGTCCGCCGTGCCGTGTTGTTGGCGATCCAGCACCAGGGCTCGCAGCAACTGGGCGTAGGCGATGCTTGCATCGGGATCGGCCTGCAGCAACCACAGCGGCAATTGGTCGTGCAGGGCCTGCTGGCGATCACTGAGGGGGCGCACGAACCAGCGATGGGTGTCCGTGATCTGCCTCAACTGCGCGAGGTAATCCTCCACCGGGCGCGGTAGCTGGGGGTTGAGGCGGTTGATGTCCTGCAACTGGCGCTGCAAGAAACTGGCGGCCAGTGCATCGAAGGGATCGCCCTGCACATCCACGGTAAACCACGGCCCGGATCGACGGGTATACGCTGGCAACAGCGCTTGCAGCGCGTCGAGGTTATCCAACCATTGCACGCCGCTGGCCGGGCTGAACAGTAAAAAACCCGCTTGCGCCGGTTGGCTGAACAACAGCAACGGCAGCATCTGTGGCGGTTGCCGAAGATGCACGGTTTGCACCTGCAATGCCGGGCTCTGGGCGCTCCATAGCCGATCAGGGCGCCGCGCACGCAGATGCGCCTTGGGAAACATCGCATCAAAACGCTCCCTGGCCATGCCTGGGGGCGGTGAAGCATCGTAGAACAACGCCAGCAACTCATCCGACAGGCCGCCCCAGCGTGTCACCTCCACCGGCAGCGCCTCGCGCCACCAGACTTGCAGGCGTCGGCTATACGCGCCCAACAACCCGGCGCCGCATTGATTGATCAGCGCCTCCGCTTCGGCAAGGCTTGGGCCAGCGGCCACATAGTCCTCGCGTACCCGTTGCAGCACCCGGTGGTAGGCCTCCACCAACAAGGTCGGCCGGGCGGCGGCCAGGCGCTGCAGCACCCAGTCCACCAGCGACCGATAAGGCCCGCTGGGCGCGACGACATACACGTGGCTGGCAACGTAGTTACGCCCGGCAAAATGCAGGTCCAGGTAGGCCTGGGCACTGTTGGCGGCTACCTCATTCAGGGTTGGAGGGGGGCTGAACAGGGCGTGTATCTCGCCCATGTGCAGTTGGCGCAAGGACGCATCGGAAACAGTCATCAACTCAGCTCTCGGTGGCATTCAAACCACCACCCTAATCGCGCCGCCTGCCCTTGCCGCACTACACATCTACCTCCCTTAACTATGTAGCTCCCGGTGCCAGGCCCGGGCTCATAGGCTGAGCGCCTTGTCCATGATTCAAGGTCACCTGCCATGCCTAAAGGCCCGCATTACTCATTGATTGCACGCAACCTGCCCGATTGGCTGGGCTCCACTGCCTGGCCCCGGGCGCAGGCACTGGGCCAGGTCTCGATGGCGCAGCTGCCACCGCTGCTGCGCAGCGACGCCCAGCGCCATGGGCCAATAAAGCTCGCCAACGCCCAGGCCTGGGCCACGCAAAACACGGTGGACCAACGCCTCAAAGACCTACAGGACGTCTATGCGTTTGCCGCGCCGTTGCTCACAGCGGCGCTGTTGCAACGCTACGCCATCGAGTTGGATGTGCGCACCACCCACCTGTTCCTGGTGATCGCCAAAGGCACAGTGCTCAAGGGCACCACCAGCCGCACCGTGTCGCTGCTGGACGCCGCACTGCAAAACTTCGCCGGTAACGAAACCTTTACCGACACTTCCAGCTACATCACCCGCCCAGACGCACGCGGGCACTTCATGATCGAGATGCATAAGGACCGCATGAGCATCGCCCAATTCGTCGCACTCTGCCGCGAGCTGGACATCGGCGCGCAGTACGCACGGCACCTGAAACAGCACCTGCTCGACGGCGCAGACCTGCAACCTCAGGTGATCGCCAGCCAACAAGCCGCGCTGGCCAACGCCGCGCATTTGGCGCAGCTGCACACTGAGATCGAGCCCGCCACCTTTCACCTCCTGCAACGCACGGTGAAGGGCGAGCGCGGGGTGATGCAGTTTTATCGGCTGCGCATGCAGGGCACATTGCTCACCGGCATCTTGCTGGTCGCCACCGACCTCGACCGGGCCGCCGATGTGGTGCCAGTCGTGGCGTACATCCCCCACGATCCCCACGGCGCGATCCGCGAATTCCCCAGCACCCTGGCGTTGCGCAACGCGCTGCTCGAACAGTTGAAAGCCCCCGACTACTGCCAGTTTTTCAGCCAGTTTGTCGATCACGCTGAACGCTCGGCGTTTTTCAGCGGGCTGCAACAACACCCGACTCTCGCCGCCGAGCGTATCGACGGCGACCTGTGGCTGCAGCTGTACCAGGCCGCGTTGAACAAGATCCTCAACGATGGCCGCAGCCTCGCGGTATCCACTGCCGATGCCGACCGCCGCGCACGCTGGGCCTGGTGGGACAAGGTCAGTCAAACCCTGGAAGGCGTGCTCAATGTGGCCCTGCTGGTGATCACGCCCTTCGTACCGTTGCTGGGCGAAGTGATGCTGGCCTACACCGCCTACCAACTGCTGGATGAACTGGTGGAGGGCGTGGTGGACCTCGCCGAGGGCCAGGCGATGGAAGCCGCCGGGCATTTTGTGGGGGTGGTCAGTGATGTGGTGCAACTGGGGGCGTTTGGCGTGGGTGGGGAGTTGGCCCAGTCAGTGTTCGTCAATGGGTTGAAGCCGGTCGAGGTCAACGGCAAGACGCGCTTGTGGAACCCCGACCCGCAGCCCTACCGGCAAAACCTGCAGCTGCCTGCCGGCTCGATCGCCGATGAGTCGGGCCTGCACAGCCACCTTGGGCAACGGATCCTGCGATTTGAGGGCGAGCACTATGCAGTCAAGCATGAGGCCGGCCAATACCGCATCCAGCACGCCACCCGCGCCGACGCCTACGCGCCGCCGCTTCAGCGCAATGACAGCCCACGGGCCTGGAGCGATCAGCGTCGCCTGCAAGCGCTCGGCCCTTTCATCCCGGCGCAACACGCGCAGATCCTGCGCACCAGCGGCCTCGACCACGCCACGCTGCGCGCCGTGCAGGCCGACACACTGGCGGCGCCGTTGCTCGACGACACCCTCAAGCGCGTGCGCCTGCACCAGCAGGCCAGCGACTTACCGGAGCAATTACGCGCCGGCCAACCGGTGGATCAAGACACTTACTGGAGCCCACATGTCGCCCGTGAGCTGCCGGGTTGGCCCCACGACCGAGCGATCCTGGTGTATGAACATGCCGACCTCAGCGGCGAGCACCTGCGCTTTGGCGAGCCCGATGCGCCGCACACCCTGGCCATCAGTCGCGATGACTTGAACCAGGGCAGGTTGCCGGAACGCCTGGTGGATACGCTCGATACTCCCCAGCTCACCGGCCTGCTCGGCGAGCTCCCCGACAGCCGCGCAGCGCGCATCGACGCCCTGCGCAACCGCCTGGCCGACCACCTGGCCCAGCGCAGAGGCTCGCTGTTCGCCTACCTCTACCGCCACAGCGAAGACCTCACCACCGAACGTGGCCTGCGCGTGCGCGAAGCCTGCCCCGGCCTGCCCAAGAGCCTGGTGCGCCACATACTGGAGCAGGCACGGCCCGATGAGCTGGCGGTGCTGGACACGCAAAAACGCCTGCCGCTGCGCCTGAAAAACCTGGCCCGCGAGTGGCAGCTGCAAGCCCGCAGCGCCCACGCCTATCAAGGTTTCTACGACCCCCAACTGCTGACCCCACAAACCGAACAAATGGTGCTCGACGCCCTGCGCCTGTTCAGCGACAACCTGCACGATTGCCGCATCGAAATCCGCCAGCACACGCCGATTGCCAACGTGCGCGCCAGTGCCGGGCCACAAGACGCCCGCCAGCGTCGCCTGCTGCTGAAAACCGACGGTGTGTATGAGGTTTACGACGAGCATCAGCAACGGTTGCAACCGGCTGCCGACTTGTTTGACGCGCTGCTCAACGCCCTGCCCACGGCCAAACGCGAGGCGCTGGGCACGGGCCAGGCGCTCAAGGGTTGGGTGATGGACACACTGCTCGCCCCCGAAGCACGCCGCACCGTGATGGCGGGGCCGCAACCGGGCACAGCGGCGCCCACGGCCTACTCACCCTGGCTGCAAAAACCCATGCATCCGGTAGCGCCATGGAGCAGTGATTTATTCCCCGGCACTCTGGAGCAGCGGGTCAAAGTGCTGTACCCCTACGCCGAGCAAGCGTTGATCGACAGCTACCTGCACAGCCTGAGCGACCCGCTGCAACGCCAGCGCTTCGAGGCCCGCGAAATCGAGAAAGCCGAACTGCACGTCGACCTGAGCAATTGGATCAATACCGCCCCGATCTCCGAAGCACCGGGAGTGGCCGATCAACGCTACTACCTGGCAAAGGCGCTGTTGCGCACTTGGGAAGAAAACCTCGGCACCGACGACTCTGGCGTGCGCCTGAGCCTACAAGGAATAAGGCTGACAGGGCTGTTGGGCAACTTGCGCCTGCGCGCCAACTTCGACCATGTGCTGCACCTGGAAATGATCGACGCAGGCCTGCTGGATAACGACACCCTGTTACTCGACAGCTTCCCGCAGCTGGTCAGCCTCAGCCTGCGCGGCAACCAATTGACCCAACTGCCGCAAGCCATCCGGAGCATGCCGTCGCTGACGTATTTGAGCCTGGAAAGCAACCCGATTGAGTGGGCCCCCGTGAGCCTGAGGCAACTCGCCGAACTGTCCCACCTACGCCAGTTGTCGTTGGGCCACAACCGGCATCTGGTGCAGGCCCCGAACCTGGCTGGCCTGCCGCATCTGGAGGCGCTGTCGCTGCGTAACACGGGGATCAGCGACTGGCCCGAGGGCTTGTTCGATCAACCCCGCCCCTGGGGCTTTTACCTGGATGTGCAGAACACCGCGATCAACCGCCTGCCGCAGTTTCTGCCCTGGCAACCCGAAGCCCAACTGCTGGCGTACACCCGCCTGGACCGCAATCACCTGAGCGCCAGCGACGATCAACTGCTGGTCAGCTATCGCCTGGAAATCGGGCTGGACCCCTATCGCAGCTATCCGCCCAAGGGCGATGCGCGCTTCTGGCTGGAAACCGAAACACCGCAACACCAAGCCTGGTTGCAGGAGCTCTGGCAAGACATCGAGGCTGAGCACGGCTCCCAAGGGTTCTTCGAGGTGCTCAAAAGCCTGGAACCCTCGACGCTGTTTGAGGATGACGCCGATGCCGAGTTGTATGAACAGGGGCGCGGTGACCTGACCGACAAGGTTTGGCGCATGCTGCTGGCCATGGCGACCGATGCCGACTTACGCACGCGCCTGTTCCAGATGGCCAGTAACCCGGTGACCTGCGCCGATGCCGGCGCACATACCTTCAATGCAATGGGCATTGAGGTGCAGTTGGTGGAGATCAACCGTGACCTGCACGGCCAGGAGCGCGAGTTGAAACTGGCGCACCTGGCCAGGGGCAAGTCCCGCCTGGATCGCCTCAACCAAGCGGCCCAGGCCGACATCCGCCAGCGCATCCAGCCTCGGGCAGAAGGCGGCCAGGGCTTGCGTTTCAGCACCAACGTCATCGACGGCGAACCCGGCACGGTGGATGAAGTGGAGGTGTACCTGGCCTATCACAGCGGGCTGAAGGCGCGCCTGAAACTGCCGTGGGTGTCGCCGCACATGCACTACCGCGCCACCGCCGAGGTTGACCTGACCCTCCTCAACCGCGCCTTCGACCACGTGATGCGCCTGGAGGCCGGCGACGGCCTGGTGGACGGCATGCGCGAGCAAGCGTTCTGGGATCGCTACCTGCGCGACACCCACGCGTCGGCGTTTCAGGCCAGCATCGCGCGCGCCAATGCGTTGATCGACCCGCTGGACGACTTGCTGTTCACCCAAAACCAATGGGCCAGCGCCGGTCCGGCGGAACAGGCGCTGCTCAAACCGCGCCTGCAAGCCCTGGCCGATGCAGTCAACGCCCCACATGCCGAGGTCTTCAGCGGCCAACCAATGAGCCCGCAGACTTATGAACGCTTGCTCGCAGCAGGCTTCACCGACGCCGTCCCCAGTGAGGAGAACCTCGCTCGCCGCCTCACCCGGGACGTGGTGCAGCGGTTGCAAGGGCATGAGTCCGGGCCCGACTCATAACCCGGAAACAGGCAAAACAACCGTTTGTCAGAAGTGCTTGCGCACGCAGTAAGATATATCTTACGTTATATCTAGACACACACAGAGGCTCCTACCTATGCGAGACCATCCTCACCAGCGCGACGGCTTTGACCCGCGCGCAGGCCGCGGTCGCGGCCCCCGGGTATTTGCACCCGGCGACTTGAAATTGCTGCTGCCGGCGCTGATCGCCGAGCAGCCCTGCCATGGCTATGACTTGATCCGCCGGATCGAAAGCCTGTTCGACGGTGCCTACAGCCCCAGTCCCGGCGTGATTTACCCGACCCTGACCTTTCTGGAAGAAAGCGACCTGATCGTCAGCGACCCAGAAGGCGGAAAAAAACGCTACACAATCACTGACGCCGGTCGTCTCTTCTTAAGCGAACAACAGGTTGCCCTGGACGGCGTGCGCATGCGCATCGACGTGAGCAAGCGCTCGCTGCGCGGCCATGACCGCCCGCCGGAGATCCACGAGGCGGTGCACAACCTGCGCCATGCCTTGCATTCGCACCACGGGCGCTGGAGCCCGGAAGAAATCGTTCGTGTCGCGGCGCTGCTCAATCGCACCGCTCAAGCCATTGCCGACGGGAAAGACCAATGAATAACCAAGTGATCCACCGCGTCAGTCACGAAATCAAACGCCGCCGCCTCGAAGTACTGCGCGTGGTCGATATCACTGCGCGCATGCGCCGCATCACCTTGGGAGGGCCTGAACTGGCGGGCTTTGTCAGCCTGGGCAGCGACGACCACATCAAGCTGCTGTTCCCGCAGAACGCTGCCGAACAGGCTGCGCTGGAAAGCCCGACGTTCAGCATCAAGGGCGATGGCCCGCAACCGGCGATGCGCGACTACACGCCACGGCGTTTTGACCTGGATATCGGCGAGCTGGACATTGATTTTGTGCTGCACGGCGATGGCCCTGCGTCCACCTGGGCCGAGCAGGTGCAGGTCGGCCAGCACCTGTATATCGGCGGGCCACGGGGTTCGATGATCGTGCCGGACATCTTCGACAGCTACCTGCTGATCGGCGATGAAACCGCCCTGCCCGCCATTGCGCGGCGCCTCGAGGAGTTGCCAGCCGGGCGCAAGGTGCTGGCAGTGATCGAGGTTGCCGACGCAGCGGAAAAGCAGACGCTCAAAAGTGCAGCGGATGTTGAAGTGATTTGGGTGATTCGCGACCAGGACGACCTGTTGGAAACGGTGCAGAAATTGACGCTGCCGAGTGGTTCGTTGTACAGCTTTGTGGCGATGGAAACCAAGGTGTCGCGCCAGGTGCGCCGCGTGTTGCTCGACACCCATCACGTCAACGAAGAGTTCCTGAAGGCCGTCGGTTACTGGCGTGCAGAAGGCAGCGAAGAAGACTGATCCAGACTCGGTCAACACTGTGGGAGCGGGCTTGCTCGCGAATACGGAGTGTCAGTCGCTGAATTTATTGACTGGTCCACCGCATTCGCGAGCAAGCCCGCTCCCACATTAATTCAGCGGTGACTTCAAGGACTTGTCCAGGCCCACCACCGCCAACGCAACCAGCACAAACCCCGCCAAAATCCCCCCGGCATTCACAAACACTTGTGGATAACCCAGGGTGCCCACGTCGATAAACGGGTACTGATACTGCCCGAGCAAATCCCCCCGCAACAGCGCATAGGCGAAATACACCAGCGGGTAAATCCCCCAGGCGCCGATGTGCTTGAGCTGCAAAGCACCCTTGGGCACGCACCGCCACCAGTAGATCAAAAACAGCACCGGCATCACGTCGTGCAGCAACTCGTCGGCGATAAATTGGAAGCCTTCGGGCTGCCACAAATGCCGCAGCAACAGGTTGTAGGCCAGGCCCACCACCACAATGCTTACTGCGATGCCGCCGCTGACCTTGGGCGCGAGAAAAAACCGCTTGGCGCTTGAGTCCCGATTGACCACGGCATAGCTCAACACCACCGCCGCCAAGGTGTTGGTCAGCACCGTGAAGAAACTGAAAAAATTGACCAGCCCGCCCAGCAGGCTGGCACCGGACTCCCAGCGCGAATAGAAAATCAGGTATTGCTGGATCGCCAGCCCCGCCCAACCGGCCAGCGCCGTTGCTGCCACGAACCGCTTCATGGGGTCAGTCCAGTGGGCGTTTGGTGCGCATCAGCTTCACGTACAACCCTTCGACTTTCTCCCGCGCCCACGGGGTTTTGCGCAAGAAAGTCAGGCTCGACTTGATGCTCGGGTCGCTTTTGAAGCAACGGATATCAATGCGCTCGGCCAGGCCCGCCCATTCGTAGTGTTCCACCAGAGTGGTGAGGACGTGTTGCAGGGTCACGCCGTGGAGAGGGTCGTTGCTTGTCGCGGTCATGCCGGGCCTATGAAAAAAGTACTCACGAAGGCGCACACCTTATCACCCCACCCACCCAGTTATAAAAAGTTCCCGTTCCCAGCGAAAAAGAGATGTTATATTGTAACTATTACTTTCAAATCTTTTCGCCGTTTTGCCAAGGAATGTCCGATGTCTCTCTCTTCTCTGTGGCGCTTGACCCCGCTTGCCGCCGCCCTGCTGATCAGCTCCGAAGCCCACGCCCTTGAGCTGCAACCCCAAGTCATCACGGGTAATCCGTTGGGTAGCGAACAGCTCGCTTCACCCACCACGGTGCTGGAAGGTGATGACCTGACCCTGCAACAAAAAGGCAGCCTGGGTGAAACCCTCAACAAGCAGCCAGGCGTGTCGTCGTCATACTTCGGCCCGGGCGCCAGCCGGCCGATCATCCGTGGCCAGGATGGCGACCGCATCCGCATCCTGCGCAACGGCGTGGGCGCGCTGGATGCGTCGTCGCTGTCCTACGACCACGCGGTGCCGCTGGACCCGGTCAACGTCGATCGCATCGAAATCGTGCGTGGCCCGGCGGCCCTGTTGTACGGCGGCAGCGCCATCGGCGGCGTGGTCAACACCTTCGACAACCGCATCCCCACAGAAGCCATCGAAGGCATCCACGGCGCCGGTGAACTGCGCTACGGCGGCGCCGACACCACCCGCAGCAGCGCGGGCAAGCTGGAAGCCGGCAACGGCACCTTTGCCCTGCACCTGGACGCCAATGCGCGGGAATTCAACGACCTGAAAATTCCTGGCCAGGCCCGCAGCCGTCACGCGCCAGAGAGCGATGACGCCCCCGGCAAAAACGGCCGCCTGGGCAACAGCGACGGGCGCCAGGACGGCGGCGCAGTGGGGGGGTCCTACACCTGGGATGACGGTTATGCCGGTTTGTCCTATAGCAGCTACGACGCCAACTACGGCTCCCCCGCCGAGCAGGACGTGCGCATCCGCATGAAGCAGGATCACTACGCCTTCGCGTCCGAGATCCGCAACCTGCAAGGCCCGTTTACCTCGGTAAAAGTCGATGCGGGTTACACCGACTACGAACACCGTGAAATTGAAGGCGGCGAGACCGGCACGATTTTCAAGAACAAAGGCTATGAAGCGCGTGTGGAAGCACGTCACCAGCCCATCGGCCCATTCGATGGCGTAGTCGGCGCCCAAGTAACCCGTAACGAATTCTCGGCCCTGGGCGAAGAAGCCTTCGTGCCGCAGACCGACACCAACGCTGGCGCGCTGTTTATCCTCGAAGAAATGCAGGCCACCGAGCGCCTCAAACTCAGCCTTGGCGGGCGCCTGGAACACACCAGCGTGGATCCGGACGCCAAAGGCAACGAACGCTTTGCCGGTGCCGATAAATCCAACGATTTCACTGCCGGCAGCCTGTCGTCGGGCGCGGTGTACACCCTCACGCCGGTCTGGTCGGTGGCCGCGACGTTGGGCTACACCGAGCGTGCGCCGACGTTCTACGAGCTGTATGCCAACGGCGCCCATGTGGCCACCGGTACCTACGAGTTGGGCGACGCTAACCTGAAAAAAGAAAAAGCCGTGTCCAGCGACCTGGCGCTGCGCTTTGACAATGGCACCCACAAGGGCAGCTTTGGCGTGTTCTACAGCCACTTCTCCAATTACATCGGCCTGCTGGGCAGTGGTCGTACGCTGAACGATGAAGGTGAAGAAGACGCAGACGGCATCCCTGAGTACAAATACTCCGGCGTACGCGCCCGTTTCGCCGGCTTCGAAGCCCAGGATCACTGGAAACTCGGCGAAGGTGCCTACGGTAAATTCGCCCTGGAGCTGTCGGGCGACTACACCCGCGCCACCAACCTGGACACCGGCGAAGCCCTGCCCCGCATCGCCCCATTGCGCTTGAACAGCGGCTTGCTGTGGGAACTGGACCGCTGGCAGGCACGCATCGACGTGGAACATGCCGCTGGCCAAGGCCGTGTGCCGGATAACGAAAGCGGCACCGATGGCTACACCACCCTGGGTGCGAGCGCGGGTTACCGCTTCAACGTGGGTGGCAGCCAGTGGCTGGCGTTTGTGAACGGGGAAAACCTGACCAACCAGACTGTGCGTTATGCCAGCTCGATCCTGCGGGATATTGCCCCTGCACCAGGCAGAAGCGTGCAATTTGGCATCCGCACCACCTTCTAACAAACACCGCCATTTTCCTGTAGAAACAGGGTTTATGTGGGAGCGGGCTTGCTCGCGAAAGCGGTGGATCAGTTGAAATATCTTTGACTGACACACCGCTTTCGCGAGCAAGCCCGCTCCCACAAAAGCCCGCTTCCGCAGGGTTTATTGCAGCGACACTTGGTCACTGTTACCAATTCAGAAATGATGCATATCGCGATTCGTCCTTTCTCTCCAAGACAACTCCCTTTATCCTTCCCGGCAACAACCTGAAACGTTTCACTCTCCCGGTCGATCCCATCTTGCCGAATCTCCGCCTTCGCAAAGACAGCGCTGTCTTACACCCCTCCGCGCCTGGGAATAAATCGCCCGCCTGTGGATAACCCCCCTTATCCCCAGAAAAACCAAATAACGCTGAACCAAGCCTGTGCCGAATCGTCATCTACAGTGAAGCACGGGGTTACATAATTCCAACGTCACGGAGAAACACACTATGAGCACTGATGGTGCTTCGAGCCAAAGCCGCCTGTTGCCCAGGCTGCTAGGCGTCTTGCTGCTGATCATGGGCCTGGCCTTGTTGGCCGGGGGTATCAAGCTGACGATGCTCGGCGGGTCGCTGTACTACCTGCTGGCGGGTATCGGCATCGCCCTGACCGGCCTGTTGCTGTTGGCGAACCACCGCGCCGCGCTGGGCCTGTACGCAGTGGTGCTGTTCGCCAGCACCGTGTGGGCCTTGTGGGAAGTGGGCCTGGACTGGTGGCAGTTGGTGCCGCGCCTGGCCCTGCTGTTTGCCTTGGGCATCGTCATGCTGCTGCCGTGGTTTCGCCGTCCGTTGCTGCGCAGCCAACCTGCACCGCTGGGCACCGGCGCGCTGAGCATCGCTGTGGTACTGGCGGGCGTTACCGCCCTGGCCAGCCAATTCACCAACCCAGGTGAAATGGTCAAGACCGGTCAACTGGACCGCGACGCTGTACCTGGCATGGCCAGCGCTGCGCCGGCTCAACCCGATGGCGACTGGAACTCCTACGGCCGCTCGGCCTTTGGTGATCGCTACTCGCCCCTGGCACAGATCACACCGCAAAACGTTAGCAAGTTGGTGCCTGCCTGGACCTACCGCACCGGCGACATCCCTGGCCCGAATGATCCAGGCGAGACCACCGCGGAAAACACCCCGCTGAAAGTCAACGGCATGCTCTATGTGTGTACTCCGCACAGTCAAGTGATTGCCCTGGACCCGGACACCGGCAAGGAAATCTGGCGCTTCGATCCGAAGATCAGCAGCATGGGCGCCGAGAACTTCAAGGGCTGGGCCCACATGACTTGCCGTGGCGTGTCGTATCACGATGACGCTGTGTACGCTTCTGAGCAGAGCCCGACCGGCAGCGCCAGCCCGGCTGCCGCGCCGACTGCCTGCCCAAAACGCATCTTCGTACCGACCGCCGACACCCGTCTGATCGCCCTGAACGCCGACACCGGCAAGATGTGCGAAGACTTCGGTGACAAAGGCCAGGTTGACCTGCGTGCCAACATCGGCAGCTTCGCCCCAGGCGGTTACTACTCCACTTCGCCACCGGCCGTGACCAAGAACCTGGTCGTGATCGGCGGTCACGTGACCGACAACGTCTCCACCGACGAGCCAAGCGGCGTGATCCGCGCGTTCGACGTACACACCGGCAAGCTGGTGTGGAACTGGGACAGCGGCAACCCGGACGACACCACCCCGTTGGCCGAGGGCAAAACCTACACCCGCAACTCGCCGAACATGTGGTCCATGTTCGCCGTGGATGAAAAACTCGGCACCCTGTACCTGCCGATGGGCAACCAGATGCCTGACCAATATGGCGGCGACCGTACCGAAGACTCGGAACGCTACAGCGCCGGCCTGACCGCCCTGGACATCGACAGCGGCCACGTGAAATGGACCTTCCAGTTCACGCACCATGACCTGTGGGACATGGACGTAGGCGGCCAGCCAACCCTGATCGACATCAAGACCGCTGACGGCGTGAAGCAAGCGGTAATGGCATCGACCAAGCAAGGCAGCATCTACGTGCTGGACCGCAGCAACGGCAAGCCGGTAGTGCCGATCAACGAAATCCCTGTACCGCAAGGCGCAGTGGCCGGTGATCACACCTCCCCGACCCAACCCAAGTCCGACCTGAACTTCATGCCGCCGCCGTTGAAAGAACGCGACATGTGGGGCGTGACCCCGTTCGACCAACTGATCTGCCGGATCGACTTCAAGTCGATGCGCTATGACGGCCCGTTCACCCCGCCGTCGCTGCAAGGCTCGATCGTGTACCCAGGTAACTTCGGCGTGTTCGACTGGGGCGGCATCTCCGTCGACCCGGTACGCCAGATTGCCTTCGTCAACCCAAGCTACATGGCGTTCAAGTCCAAGCTGATCCCGGCTGCCGACATTGCCAAACAAGGCCCACGGGTCAGCGAAACCGAAGGCGTACAGCCGAACAAAGGCGCACCGTACGGTGTGATCCTCGAAGCGCTGCTGTCGCCACTGGGCCTGCCGTGCCAGGCGCCGGCCTGGGGTTATGTGGCAGCGGTCGACCTGACCAACCACCAAACCATCTGGATGCACAAGAACGGCACCGTGCGCGACAGCTCGCCGGTTCCGATCCCGCTGACCATGGGCGTACCTAGCCTGGGCGGTACGTTCACCACCGCCGGTGGCGTGTCGTTCCTCAGCGGCACCCTGGACCAGTACCTGCGTGCCTACGACGTGAAAAACGGCAAGCAACTGTGGGAAGGCCGCCTGCCAGCAGGCGCGCAAACCACACCGATGACCTACACCGGCAAGGACGGCAAGCAATACGTGCTGGTCGTGGCGGGTGGTCATGGTTCCCTGGGTACCAAGCAGGGTGACTATGTGATGGCGTTTAAACTGCCGGATTAAGCTTTACTGGCGGTCATAAAAAGGCGGCGACCCTCAACAGGTCGCCGCCTTTTTCATTTACAACGCAGATCAAAATGTGGGAGCGGGCTTGCTCGCGAATGCGGTGTGTCAGTCAAAGCATCTGTTACTGATCCACCGCATTCGCGAGCAAGCCCGCTCCCACATTTGAACCTCATTGTCTGGGGGTCAGTGTTCGATCACTTCACCGCGCATCACCGCCAACCGGGCAATCAGGCGATTTTGTACGGGCACCGAGATGCCCTCTTGATCCATCGCCTTGATCAAGTCTTCCACCAGCGCATTGAAGTCACTGCGGCTCACGTTCTGCCCCTTGTGACTCTCCGCCATGCTATCCCCGGTATAAGTGCACGGCCCGCCCGCTTCCACACAGAACTGCTCGATCAATTTGTTGCGCAGGCGCTGGATATCAATACGCCGAAAACGCTCAACGATGCGCTCATCACGGGCGATGTTGAGCAACATGCCTTCAACAATCCGCGTGATGCCGGGCATGGCGCCGAGGTCGCGGTACAGGCTGTCATCCTTCGGCGGTTGCTGGGCACAGGCGCTGAGCAACAAAACCAATACGGCGGGTAGCAAACGCATCAGAAACTCCCCTGCACAGACAAGTAGGTGCCGTTCTGATTATCCAGCGTGGCGATTTCCCCTAGGCGTGCGTAGGCCAATACAAACGACACATGCTTGTTCGGGAAGTAGCCGACAAACACATCGGCCCAATCGCTCTCACCGGCAAACGACAGGTTGTCGGGCTTTTCGCGGTACTCCACGCCCAGCGCCCAGCGCGGGTTGAACAGCACCGCCACCGAGCCCTCCTTGAGCAGGCTGCGGCTGTCACGGCGGTCGCCGCCAAAGCCGAGCAAGCCGGTTTCATTGGCGCGGCTGTAGCGCAGGCTGCCGTTGACCAGCACGTTGTAACCAAAGGCCGCGCCCATGAACAGGCGACTGGCGGCGAGGTAGCCTTCGACGTCGCTGTCGCGTTTGGCGCCCACGAGGTTGGGGATGTCGAAGTTGGTCTGGTGCTTGTACTCCAGCCCCAATGAAACCTGGGGCAAGGCGTCATAGATCACATCGCCAAACAGGCGCACCTTGAGGCCGAGCACGTCCTGGCCGAGGTTGTCTTCAGGCAGGTTGAGCGTGTGCACCAGGGTGCCGAGGTCGAAGCGCTGGCGGGCAAAAGACACTTCGACCCGGTTGTCATACGCCAGCGCCAGCCCGGCCACATCGAGCCGGTAGTCCGGCAGGTTAACCGTGGTGGCGAACGCCGTGGCGCCCCACTCATGTTGTTCGCCGTAACCAGCCAGTACTGCCCACGGCGTGATGCCGCCGCCCGCCGCGCCTTCAAGGCTGCTGGCGCCGCCAGTGGCGATCAGGCGGCCGTTATCGGCCCACGCCGTTTGCAAGGTCAGTGCACCCAGGCAACCGATCAGAAAAGAAAAACGCACGCTCATGCCACTCAATGAACCAGGGAAGTTTGCGCACTGAGGGGCAACGCCACCCAGGCTTCGAAAGCGTCGGCGCTCAAGGGCCGACTGATCAGGTAACCCTGGGCCGTGTCGCACTGCCAGCGCTCCAGCAGGCGCAGGCTGTGGGCGTATTCAACGCCCTCGGCGACCACCTTGAGGCCCAGGTTGTGGCTCATCTCGATGGTGGAGCGCACGATCACCGCGTCTTCACTGGTTTCATCGAGGTTGCGCACAAAGGATTGGTCGATCTTCAACTCTTGCACCGGCAGGCGCTTGAGGTGCGCCAGCGACGAATAACCGGTGCCGAAGTCATCCACCGACAGGCTGATGCCGCAGTCGCGCAGCAGGTGCAGGACTTTCAGGGCTTTTTCCGGCTCGCGCATCACCGCGCTTTCGGTGATCTCGAACAGCAGTTGTTCGGCGGGCAGGCCATAGCGACGCAACAACGCCGAGACCCGATGGGCCAGTTCGTCGCCGAGCAAATCATCGGCCGAGATGTTCAGCGACAGTTGCAGGTACAGGCCGCGCCGGTTCCATTCGCACAGTTGGCGAATGCCCTCCTCGATCACCCACTGGGTCAGCAATTGAATGCTGCCTGAACGTTCGGCGAGGGGGATGAATTCTGCCGGCGAGACCATGCCGAACTGCGGATGCTGCCAACGCAGCAGGGCTTCGGCCTGGCGTACATGGCCTTGGCGGATGTCCAGCTTGGGCTGGTAGTGCAGCAGCAACTGGCCCTGATTCGGCGCGTGGCGCAGGTCGCGGATCAGGGTGATTTGCCGGCGGTGCGCAAGGTCGCGGCCCTGCTCGTAGACCTGCAGGCGGCCAGGCATCTGTGCGGCATCTTTCATGGCGATGGCTGCGCGTTCCAACAGGGTGTGGGCGCTTTCGCCATCGGCCGGGTAAGCCGCAATGCCCAGGCGGCAGTCCAGCGCCAGGTCATGCCCGTTGATGCGTTGGGGGCGCAGCAGCAGTTGTTGCAGCTGGTCGGCCATGCCCACCGCTTCGTCGCTGCCGGCGCCATCGAGCAATAGCAGGAACTCATCGGCAATCAAGTGGGCCAGGGTATCGCCGGGGCGCAGCGCGGCTTGCAGGCGCCGGCTGATGCCCAGCAGCAGTTGGTCAACCGCATCGAGCCCGGCGGTTTCGCTGGCGGCGCGCAGGTTGTCGATGCCCAGGTAGATCACCGCCACGGGCCGTTGGAGCGCAATGGCACTGCCCAGGCGCTCCATCGCCAGCGCACGATTGGGCAGGCCGGTAAGGCGATCATGCAGGGCGTTATGGGCCAGTTGATGCTCACGCTCGGCGATGCCGCTTTGCATGGAATTGACCGCATGGGCCAAGCGCCCCAGTTCATCGCTGCGTTCCAGCAAAACTGGGGTCTGGTAGTCACCCTGGCCGATGCGCTCGGCCGCCAGCGCCAGCGCCTGCACCGGGCGCGACACGCCGCGGGCCAACAACAAGGCGCCGATCAACGAGGCCAACAGCGCGATCAGGGCAATGCCGAGGATCTTTTCATCCAGTGGCACAAAGGCCTGCATCGCTGCATCCAAGGGGCTTTGCAGCAGCGCCAGCACTTGGCCTTGGTCGTCACTGGCAAGTACCAGGGACTGGCTGAGAAAGCTGTGCTCCAAGTGCTCGGTGGTGGCCACGCCACGGCGGCCAGAGTCTGCGCGCATCAACGCAATGATGCTGTCGCGCAGCAACGCAGGCTGGGTGCTGACCAACTCGCCAGGCTGCTGGCCGTCAATCGCCAGGAACGACACCTGCAGGTTGCTCAACCCATGCAGTTCTTCGGCGAAGGCTGCGTCCATGCTGAACCCCATCACTACCCGCGCAATCGGCAGCGGCGCCAGCACGGGCGCTTCCACCAGCAGGTGCGGCTGGCCTTGCAGCGGCACCATCAACATGGCCTGGCGATTGCGCCGTGCGTCACGCAGGGCCTGGTCGAAGCGAAAGATGGAGCCCTCGGGCACTGCCTCCAGGGTGCTGGCCAGGACCTTGCCATCCATGCCCAACAAGATCATGTCGCTGGCATTGATGCGGCGGCCATGGTTGAGCAGCACCGAGCGCATCGTCGCCGAGTCGCCGCTGGCCACTGCATCGCGAAAACCGAAATCTGCCGCCAGCAGTTGCACGCCATCGGCCAGGCGTCGACCACGCACGTCCAGCAAGCGTTCGAACACCCGCGCGCCGACATCCAGTTGCGCCTTGGCCTGACTGCGCACGGCGTCGCCCGTTGCGGCTTTCACGCTGAAGTACAGCGCGCCGATCACCACCAGCAACAGCAGGATCAGCACACTGGCGACACGCGCCTGGAAACTACTGCGCAGTTTCACGGGCAGCTCGGTTGAAGGCATCGCCAAAGGCCGTCGGTGTAGGGGTGGGTGGCAAGTCGGCGGACGGTGGCTCCAGGCTCAGCTGCACGGCGTGGCTCAGCCCCGCCGCCGGAATGTTCAGCGTGCCGCCGTCCCGCGGTTGCATGCCGGCCAATTGCGGGTGCCACAGGGTGACGTGGTAGGCGCCGGCCGGCAGGTCGGCCAGGCGCACGCGGCCCTGGGCATCGCTGACGCCGAAGCGTGGGTCGTCGGTGACGTAGATGTAGCCGAGCATCCAGTCGTGGATATTGCAGCCGAGCACCACCACGCCGGGCTTGTCGAACAGCAGCGGGTCGGTAGGTGTGCCTTCGTACAGGCGCAGTTCAAAGCGCTTGGCCGCCGAAAACGAATAGACCTGGTGACGGATATTGTCGCTGTTGGGGAAGCGCACCTGGGTGCCGGTGTGAACCGCCAGCACATGGGGCGCGAATTTCTGGCCGCGTTGGTCCATGTCGGCCTTGAGCGTTCCGACCGGCGCACCGACCGGGCCTTGCAGGGTCACCACGGCGTCGCTGACCGGCGTCTGGTCGGCCTGGCGCAGCACCACGTCGAGGGTCGCCGCGCGCGCCAGGTCATGGGCCGAGAGCATCAAAGCAGCAAAGGAAAGTTGCAGGAAAATCCGATTCATCAAGGGTCCGCGCGGCAATAGAAAAATAGGCGGCCTGCCTTGGCACTGAAACTTAAGCAATGCGTGTCACGACGTAGATGATGACGCAAGCAAGGCAAATTGCCATCATTGATTTTAGCGTAAAGCCTGACCGTTGGTCGGCTAAAACCTATGCAACCGGTCAAGGTATGTAGAGCTTATCGGCGCAGCCCAAAGAATCTGTAGCCGCGCAAAAGGCCTTTTTCTAGAGCGGCACCCGCTCACGGCGCATCCACATCTCGAAGGCCATGGCGTTCAACGGCCGGCTGATGAGATAGCCCTGGGCGGTATCGCACTTCCACTGCTTGAGCAGCTTCAGGCTCGGCGCGAACTCCACGCCTTCGGCCACCACCCGCAGGCCCAGGTTATGGCTCATTTCGATGGTGGAGCGCACGATCACCCCGTCGCCGCTGGTGCTGTCGAGGTTGCGCACAAAGGATTGGTCGATCTTCAATTCCTGCACCGGCAGGCGCTGCAATTGCGCCAAGGACGAGTAGCCGGTGCCAAAGTCGTCCACCGACAGGCTGATGCCACAGCCCCGCAGTTGCTCCAGCACGCTGAGAGCCTGTTGCGGGTTGTGCATGATCGCGCTTTCGGTGATCTCGAAGATCAGTTGCTCAGCCTCCACCTGGTACTGCATCAACAAAGCAGTGACGTGCACCGCCAGATCATCATTGGCCAGGTCGTCCACGGAGATGTTCACCGACAGCTGGATAAGCATGCCGCGCTGCGCCCACTCGCCGATCTGGCGGATGGCTTCTTCGATCACCCAAAGGGTCAGGCTGGCCATGCTGCCGGTACGTTCGGCCAAGGGGATAAATTCGGCAGGCGACACCAGCCCCAGGGTTGGGTGCTGCCAGCGCAGCAAGGCTTCGGCTTGGCGCACATGGCCGTGCTTGAGGTCGAGCTTGGGCTGGTAGCACAGGTACAACTCGCCTTCGACGGCGGCGCGGCGCAGGTCGCGGATCAACGTAATCTGACGTTGGTGGGCCAGGTCGCGGTCCTGCTGGTAGATCTGCAAGTGCCCCGGCAGGCTCGCTGCGTCATGCCGGGCGATGGCGGCGCGGCTGATCAACTCTTCGACCTGTTGGCCGTCATCGGGGTACGCGGCAATGCCGATGCTCACTTCATGGCGCACTTCGTCGTTGCCGATACGCTGGGGCTCGGTGAGCAGTGCGTAGAGGCGGTCGGCGCGGGCGACGGCGCGGTCGATCTCGGTATTTTCCAACAACACCAGAAACTCGCTGCCGGCGATACGCGCTGCGGTGTCGCTGGCCAACAGGCTCATGGACAGGCAGCGGCTGGCTTCGCGCAGCATCTCCTCGACACCCTCGGGGCCGAAGCCTTCGTTGATCACCCGGTAGTTTTCGATCCCCAGGTACAACAACACCACCGGCCGGCGCGCGCTGATCGCACTGCCCAGGCGCTCCATGGCCAGGGCGCGATTGGGCAGGCCGGTGAGCGGGTCATGCAAGGCGTTATGGGCCAGTTGCCGTTCGCGCACGGCGATACCGCTTTGCATGGCGTTGAAGGCGCGGGCCAGTAGGCCGAACTCGTCGTGGCTGCGCACCCGCACCGGCGAGCGGTAGTCACCGGCACCGATGCGCTCGGCGGCCTGCACCAACGCGTTCAGCGGGCGCGACACCCGTCGGGCCAAAAACAACGCACCGGCCAACGACACCACCAGCACCGCCAGGGCAATCCCGAGGAACTGCCGGTCCAGCGGCGCAAAGGATTCCAGGGCATGGTCCAGCGGGCTTTGCAGCAACACCCGCACGTCATCGCCGTCGCCGGTATTGGCCAGCGGCAACACTTGGCTGAGCACGCGTTGGCCATAGAACAGGTTGATCTGCGCATCGGGGTCGATGTGTTGATTGCGCAGTAGGCTGACAAGGGTGGCTTGGTACGCATCGGGGTGAGTGCTGTACAGCGGGCCGGGCTGGCCGTTTTGTACGCTGAGGAAGGACACCTCCAGGTTGCTCATGGAGCGCAGTTCATCGGCGAACAGTTTGTCCATGGGAAAGCCCATCACAACGCGTGCAATGGGCATCGGGTCGAGCACTTCATCCTGCACCAACAGATAGGGGCGCCCATCCATGGCCACGATCAGCATCTGCAGGCCACTGCGCCGCGCTTGGCGCAGGGCCTCGCCATAGGGGAACGACTGACCGCGGGTAAACACCGGCAACGTGCTGACCACGACCTTGCCGTCCAGGCCCAGCACAAAGACTTCACTGGCGCGGATACCGGTGCCGTGGCGACGCAACGCGGCCAGGATCGGCACGGTCTTGCCTTCGGCCACGGCCTGTTTAAAGGGAATATCGACGGTGAGCCAGTCCAGCCCGTATTGCAGGCGGCGCCCACGCAGGTCCAGCAGGCGCTCGAACACTTGTGTGCCGGTTTTCAGTTGGACTTGCGCCTGGTTTTCCACGGCGCGGGTGGTGGCGGTTTTCACCGCGAAATACGTGGCGGCAACCACCACCAGCAGCAGCAACGCCAGCACCCCGGCAATCCGGGTTTGGAACGTGTGGCGCCACCTCATTGCAGCGCCTCTGGGCAGCGCCCGCCGCTCTGTGCCACTCCGTCCCTTCGTCATATGCATTCCTGGCAGCCTGACCAACCGTCAAAAAAATATCCATTTGAATTGAATATTCGGTTTGAGCAGATTAGCTGGGACAAGCCATATGTGCACCCAATAAAACCGGGGATTTTACTGCCATTTTATTGGCGACAAGCTTCAGCCGCGCGCCCGCATAAAGTCGCCCCAACGCCGCACCAGGTAGTTGTGCTCGTCCATCACCGAGTTCCATACCGCGATATGCCCCATGCGCTGTTCATAGGAGCCGCCGTCGCGCACTTCGCCGATATCGATCAGCGGCAAACCATCGCTGCCCAGCAACTCTTCGCGGGCAGGTTTGCCGGCGTACCAGTAGTCCCACTCGGCGCTGCTGAGGTGGTCACGGCTGCGGGCAGGGTTGCCGATGTAGTAACCCTGGCGGGCCATCACCGCACCGGGCCAGCCCGACAGCCACCAGTTGAGATAGGCATACGCCGCATCCAGCACCGGGCCTTGGGCATGCCGGGACAGCGACAAGCCGCCAAACCAGGCGCGATAGCCTTCACGGGGCACCGCCAAGCGGTATTTGACCCCGGCACGGTGCAGGCGCATTAGGGTCGGCGACCACAGGCTCTGGATATCGATGCTGGGGCTGAGCATCAATTGTGCGGCCTCTTCGTCATCGGACCAGAACGCGGCGAAGTGGCCTTCTTTCTGTTTGCGCACGAGGATATCGGCGAGCACGTCGATCTCTTCGATGCTCATGTTGCCGATGTCCTTGAACTGCGCCAACCCCGCGCCCTGCACCGCCAGCGCGGCATCCAAAGCACCGATGGCGGCGTCGCTTTGCAGGGCGGTGCGCGCACTCCAGGCGGGGTCCAGCAGCCAGCCCCAGCTTTCATTGCCGTGGCAAAAACCTTCGGGCAAACGCTCGGGGCGGTAGGCGAAGCTGTCGGCGTTATGGGTCAGGGGCAGCATGCTGATGCGCTCGGTGACCGTGCTGGCGAGGCTGCCATCGTGCTGCACGAACAGGCGCTCGCTGGGCACGCTGCCGCTGCCCAGACGGTCGTTGGGCGACAGGCGGCCGCGCTTGGGCAGGTCATTGATCTCGTGCCACAGCGCAATGCGCCGGGTGTCGATGGGTTGGATCGCCCGCGCTGGCCACACAAAGTCGACGTTGTGGAACCATTGGTCATACAGGTCATAGCTGTCGGGTTGCATCACGGCGATGCGCTGGGCCTGCTCGACGTCATGCACCTGGTACACCAGGCGAATGCCCAGTTCTTGTTCGGCACGTACACGCAAACATTCAAGCAGGGTCACGGAGGTGCCGAGCACACGCAGTGTGATCATGCCGCGAACCGCCGCGAGAACACTTCAAACGAGCGGCGCAACACCACCGGGTCAAGGCCACGCAGGATAAACACCAGGCGCGATTGACGGTCACTGCCCGGCCAGGCCGGCAAATGGACCGGTGCATGCAGGCAATGCTGCACGCCATGGATGACGATGGGGGCGTTACTAGCGTTCACGTTGAGCAGTCCTTTGACCCGGAGGATTCGTTCGCCGTGGCATCTTAACAGCATCGACAGCCACACCCCGAAGCCAACCCAATCCAACGGCTGATCGAAGGTCAGGCAGCACACTTGCGCGGTGCCGTGGGTGGCGGTGGTGGGTTGATGCAGCTGCCAGCGGCTGACTTCAACGGCGGGTTCGGCACTGCGCAGGCCTTCGCCGAGCAGCAGTTGGTCGCCGCTATGGATGTCCTGGGTGTTGAGGATCGGCGTACCGGCGTTCAGCGCTTGCAAGTGCGTACGCAGCACCGTGCAATCGCCCGCCAGGTCGGTCTTGCTCAGCAGCAGGCGATCCGCTGCGGCCACCTGGGCCAGCCATTCCGGGTGCAGGCGTTCTTGCAGGGCCGCGTGGCTGGCGTCCACCAGGGTAATCACCAGGCCAATATGGAAGCGCCCGCGCAGTTGCACGTCGTTGTTCAAGGTAGCGAGGATCGGCGCCGGATCGGCCAGGCCGGTGGTTTCCAAAATCACCCGTTTGAACGCCGGAATTTCACCGCGTTCGCGGCGTTGCAGCAGCCCCAGCAGCGCGTCCTTCAACTCGCCGCGAATCGAGCAACACACGCAGCCGCTGGGCAGCAACACGGTGTCGGGGGCGACTTCTTCCACCAACAGGTGGTCGATACCGACATCGCCGAATTCGTTGATCAACAGTGCAGTGTCACCGAGGCTTTCGCCTTGCAGCAGACGCTTGAGCAAAGTGGTCTTGCCGCTGCCGAGGAAGCCGGTGATGACATTAAGGGCGATGCTCATAGTCGTTTCCCATTGTGGCGAGGGAGCTTGCTCCCGCTGGGCTGCGTAGCGGCCCCAAAAACTTGGGAGCGCTGCGCACTCCAGCGGGAGCAAGCTCCCTCGCCACAGTCAGTGTTCAAGGTGGTCGAGCAGTTTGGGGTCGAGGGGATCCAACGGTCGGCCAAGCATGGTTTCGGCGGCCTGCCAGAGCTGATCCAACCCACTGGCCAGTGCCTGTTTGCCGGTGGCGCCGAGCAACAGATAAGAGGCGCCCTGAAAGTCCTCGACCTTGAGCCGGAACACCGCCAACACCTGGTTGATCGCCGCAATCCGGCGCAGCCGTTCGCGGCGCCTGGGCAACTCATCGCCCAAAGGGTCGCTCCAGTGCAGGTCTTCGCCGAGCAGTCCGCAGAGTCCGCACATGGCTACACCTCGCTCATGGCATGACATCGCCGGAGTTCGGGCCCAGGGTCTGGCCAACGAACAGGTTGCCGCCCGGCTCACTGGCCAGCAGCACAGCGGTGGGCGCCACTTCATCGGCCAGGCCGAAACGGCCCAGGGGCAGCTCCTTGGCCTTGGCGCGTTTCCAGTCGTCGCTGATGCCGCCCACCAGCGGCGTTTCAATCGGGCCTGGGGCGATGGCGTTGACCAGCACATTGTCCTTGGCCACTTCCAGGGCCAGGGATTTAGTGAAGCCGATCACCCCGGCCTTGGCGGCGGCGTAGTGGGTGAGCTCGGCGCCGCCTTTGATGCCTAGCTGGGACGCGACATTAATGATTCGCCCCCAGCGCTGCGCGAGCATGTGGGGCAAGGCGCGCTGGCTGGCGATGAATACGCTGGTGAGGTCGACGCGCAGCATGTCGTTCCACATCTCGAGGGTGAGGTCCACGCAACGCGCCTGGGTGAGCATGCCGGCGTTATTGACCAGGATGTCGATGCCGCCGAAGTGTTCGACGCATTTATCCACACTGGCTTGGGCGCCTTCGACGGTGCCTACATCGCCCAGGCACTCGAAGACCTCGGCACCGAGGTTACGGCAGGTGATCGCGGTTTCGGCGAGGCTGGCGGCGTTGCGGTCGGCCAGCACCAGCCGTGCGCCTTCGGCGGCGTAGGCACGGGCGATGGCGGCACCGATGCCGCTGCCGGCGCCGGTGATGACGGCGCGGCGGTTAGAAAGTTGAGGCATGTAAATTCTCCTGGATCAAACACAGATCCAATGTGGGAGCGGGCTTGCTCGCGAATGCGGTGTGTCAGTCACCATTGATTTATCTGAACCACCGCTTTCGCGAGCAAGCCCGCTCCCACATTTGGACCCCGTACATTCAGTCCGGCCAGCGCACGGTCAGGCCGCCGTCGATGACGATGCTTTGCCCGGTCAAATAACTCGACGCCTCACTGGTCAAAAACTGCACCAACGACGCCACTTCATCCGCCCGCCCTACCCGGCCCAGCGGAATCGCTCGCGCCGCTTTCGCCAGCCCCTCAGGCCCCAGCGAGTTCTTCGCATCCAAGGATTGGGGCGTCTCGATCAACCCCGGGATCACCGCATTGCAGCGGATGCCCTTGGCCGCCAACTCCACCGCCAGCGAGCGGCACAACCCCGGCACACCGGCCTTGGCCGCCGCGTAGTGGCTGTGTTCCTGCCAGCCATACACACCACCGGCAATCGATGAGATCGCCACCAGCGCGCCGCCTTCGTTCATATGCCGGGTGGCCGCACGGAAGGTGCGCATCACCCCCGTCAGGTCGACATTGAGCATCTCGTCCCACAGTGCGTCGGTCATCTCCAACAGCGGCGCACGGCGCAGCAAGCCGGCGTTGGCCACGGCGTAATCGAGGCGACCAAAGTGCTGCACGGCTTGTTCGGCCAGGGCATCCACCGAGTCGGTATTGCCCACGTCCAGCGGCAGCATCAGGCATTCGCCGCCGGCTTCTTCCACCATCGCGACGGTGGTTTGCGGGTCATGGGGGTCGGTCGGGTAATACCCGCCGACCACCGCCACACCGTTGCGCGCATAGGCCACGGCGAGGGCTTGGCCGATGCCGCTGGCGGCACCGGTAATCAAGGCAACTTTACGGCTCATCACACACTCCTTACTGAACGGTTTCCGGGCGCACATGGCGCGCAGCAAACATCAACATGCCGGACAAGAAGCACGGCACCGCGCCGAACCACAGCGCAGCGGTCTGCCAGTCGCTGCCGGCGGACAGCACCTGGGTGGCACCAAAACCTGCGACCACCGCACCAATCGGGCCCATGGCATGGATGATTGCGCCGCCAGTGGCACGGATGCTGGTGGGGAAGCTTTCGCTGATAAAAAACAGTGCCGCCGAGTACGGCCCGATCAGGAAGAACAGGCCCAGGCTGTACAGCCCCACCACCATCGCCATATTGCTTGGGCCAAACAGCATGCCGGCGAATGCCAGGCCGCCGAGCATCCAACCCAGGCCGATCACGTTGCGACGGCCGATCTTGTCACCCATCCAGCCGTGGCTGAGGTAGCCGCAGTAACCCACCAGGTTCGACAGCACGAGGATGATCAGCGAGTTCTCGAACGAGATGTGGTGCACGCTGACGATCACCGAAGTGCCCAACACGCTGAACACTTGGATCGCTGCCCAGTTGAGCAACAGCGCCGCACCAATCACCAAGGTGGCACGGCGCGCCGGGCCACGGAACGCGGCTTTAAGGCCCGCCTTGCTGTGTTCGTCGTAGTCCACGCCATAGGTGACGGCAACGTTTTGCGCTTCGGTGACCGCGCCGCTTTTGCGCAGTTGGCTGATGCGTTGGTGGATCTGGAACTGCGGGCTCTCCTTGAGCTTGCGCGCCATGATCGCGATCACCACCGCCGGGATCGCGGCGAAGATAAAGCAACCCTGCCAACCGATGATCGGCAACAGCAGCGCGGTCAAACCGGCAGCAATCAACGCACCCACCGGCCAGCCGCCCTGCACCAGGCTGTAGATAAAGCCGCGACGCTTGGTCAGGCGCGGGTCTTCGGAGGCGCCATACAGCTCGGTCAAATAGGTGGCATTGACGGTTTCCTCGGCGTAACCCAGGCCGCCCAGCGAACGGATCAGAATCAGCGGCGACTTGCCCCACGCGCCGCCGATCGCTGTCAGTGCCGAGCACAGTGCAGAACCGGCCACGGTGAAAATGATGCCTTTGCGGCGCCCCAACTTATCGACGATAGGGCCGATGGCCAGGGCAACCACGGCGGTACCCACCGCCACCCAGGTCGCGATCTCGGCTTGCTCCACTTCACCCCAACCAAAGTGCCGGCCGATCTCCGGCAGCAAGGTGCCAAACAGAATGAAGTCATACACCGCAAACACCCAGGCGAAAAACGCGATCCAGGTGGCAAAACGCACTTCCTTGGAGGTGAGTTGCCGGGGTTTCCAGCCAGTCAGGTCAAGCTTGTTGTAGATGGACATGAGTCGCGCCTCGGGGGTGGGGGCAAAGGGTCAGGTACGCGGTTGACGGCGGATGAAGTCATCGGCGATTTCGTCGAAGGTGACGAAGCGCACACCGGCATGGCTCTGGATGTGTTCGATCAACCGCTCCAGCATCAACAGCACTTGCGGGCGGCCGGACACGTCGGGGTGGATGGTCATGGTGAACACCGCGTGTTCGTGTTCGCGGTAGACCCAGTCGAACTGGTCGCGCCACATTTCTTCAAGGTGACGCGGGTTGACGAAGCCGTGGCTGTTGGGGGCCTTTTTGATGAACATCATCGGCGGCAGGTCGTCCAGGTACCAGTTGGCCGGGATCTCCACCAAGTCGGTTTCTTCGCCGCGTACCAGGGGTTTCATCCAGGTGTCGGGGTGCTGGCTGTAGTCGATCTTGGTCCAGGTGTCGCCCTTGCGCACGTAGTAGGGGTGAAAGTCGTTGTGCATCAGGCTGTGGTCGTACTTGATGCCTTTTTTCAGCAGCAGTTCGTTGGTGACCTTGCTGAATTCCCACCACGGTGCAACGTAGCCAGTGGGGCGCTTGCCGGTGACTTGGGTGATCAGCTCGATGGATTTATCGAGGACGATTTCTTCCTGCTCGGCGGTCATGGCGATGGGGTTTTCATGGCTATAGCCATGCACGCCGATCTCGTGGCCGGCGTCGGCCACGGCTTTCATCTGCTCAGGGAAGGTTTCCATCGAGTGGCCGGGGATAAACCAGGTGGTGCGCAGGCCGTAGCGCTCAAACAATTTGAGCAGGCGCGGCGCGCCGATTTCACCAGCGAACAGGCCGCGGGAGATGTCGTCCGGCGAGTCCTCGCCGCCGTAGGACCCGAGCCAGCCGGCGACAGCGTCAACGTCGACGCCAAATGCACAGAGAATGTCTTTAGCCATGGTGTGTCTCCTTAAACGTTAAGTACGGATTCGACGGACAACGCCGCGCGCAACAGGCGAGCGTCTTCCCCCGTCGGGGCGCTGAGCAGCAGCCCGGTGGGCAAGCCCTGGGCATCGCAGCCGCTGGGCAGGTTCACGCCGGGCATGTCCAGAAAACTGCCGGGCATGGTCAGGCGCAGGGTGGCGAGGTTGGTTGTGACGAACAGGTCATCGTCGGCTTCCAGCGGCGCCAAGGCAGGCGCGACATGGGCGACGGTGGGGGTGATCAGAATGGCGCCGTCGAGGTCGTCCAGCAGTTGCTGTTGCAGGCGGCGACGGGCGTCGAGCAGGTGCAGCAATTGGCTGGCGGGCAACGTGCGGGCGGCTTCGAGGCGGCGGCGCACGCGGGGGTCGAGGTGTTCGGCGTCGGGGCTGTCGAGCAAGGTTTGGTGCAGGGCGAAGGCTTCAAACGAGCCGAGCCAGCCGTGGTGTTTGATCAGCTCAAGGGTGGCTTGGAAAGCGGCACATTCACGTTCTTCGATCAGCGCGCCTTGGGCCTTCAACTGTTCAACGGTACGCAGCAGGTTGTTGCCCACGGCGGGCTCCACGTCGTGTTGCGCCAGCACAAAACGTTGGCCTTTGAGGCTGCGGGCGCTGTGGGTTTGGCGGCGACCGTGGAGCAAGTCGTCGATGGCCAGCGCATCGCGCACACTGCGGGTCAGCGGGCCGAGGCTGTCGAGGGTATGGGCCAGGGGGAACACGCCGTCACGGCTGTAGCGTCGGCTGCTGCTGCGATAGCCCACCAGGCCGTTGAACGCTGCTGGAATGCGGATGGAACCGGCGGTGTCGGTGCCCATGGCGATGGGCACGATCCCGGCCGCGACGGCCACGGCCGAACCCGAGGATGAGCCGCCGGGGATGCGCGGTTGGTCGCTGCCGTGAGGGTTATGGGGCGTGCCGAAGTGCGGGTTCAGGCCAAGGCCGGAATAGGCCAGTTCGCTGAGGTTGGTCTTGCCTACGCTGACCATGCCGGCTCGGCACAACAGGCCGACGCTGGGGGCATCGAGCAAAGCGGCGGGGGCATTGCGGCGGTAGGCGGCGCCAGCGGTGGTGATGCTGCCGGCTACGTCAAACAGGTCTTTCCAGGCCAGGGGCACGCCATCGAACACACTCAAGGGCTGGCCGGCGCGCCAGCGAGCGGCAGAAGCCTGGGCTTCACGGCGGGCGCGCTCAGCGGTCAGGGAGATGAACACCCCTGAGGATTGATCGGCGCTGGCGAGTGCCTGTTCGAGGGCTTGCACCGGGTCGCTGCGACCGCTGGCGAAATCCTCGGCCATGGAAGTGGCGTCTGACATCAGGATGACCCTCACAAAACGTACATATTAATAAAATATACATTTTACAAAGGCAGCTTTCGTGCCAGTCTCAGTATGTCGCCGTGGGCGGGGTTCGGCTTTTTAGCCCAGAGCTACGGGATAGATGGTTTTGATCGAGGGAAAAAAATCTTGTCTGGACGCGAGGAAGCGCCCTCAATGAAATAATGTATCTTTTATTAATAAGTACATTTTGGTGCAGAAAAGTAACATTCCTACATTCAAGGCCCCAAAAAAGTGCCACCGACGTGGCGCAGGGTGACAGGCACAACTTATGAGAGAATCCCCGGCCACCGTCCTACGTGCACCAGAGAAAGCGATGAAAGCAGTGTCCGCCTCGGCCTCCCGCTACGCGATGATTCACCAGGTATTGCGTGACGCGATCGTCAACGGCACCGCCCGCCATGGCCTGGTGTTGCTGGAAGCCCCGCTGGCCGAACTGTTCGGCACCAGCCGCGTACCGGTGCGCAAGGCGCTGGACCTGCTGCATGCCGAAGGCCTGATCTGCCGCTTCAATGGCCGGGGTTACCTGATCAACCCCGAAGGCCTGGCCATGGAGCCGTTGCGCCTGCCCTTGAGCCATGCGCACCTGGGGCTCAATGGCGAAGATGAACTGGTGGACACGCGGCCACTGGGCGAACGCATCGTCGAAGAAATCGGCGCGGCACTGTCCACCTGCATTGCCTTCGGCCATTACCGCCTGGATGAGCAAGCCGCCGCCGACCATTACGGCGTCAGTCGCGCGGTGGTACGTGAAGCGCTGATGCGCCTGCGCGACCGTGGCCTGGTAGAAAAAGAGCCCTATTCCCAGTGGCTGGCCGGGCCGCTGACCGCGCGAGAAGTCACTGAAGACTACGAACTGCGCGCCTGCCTGGAGCCCGAAGCCCTGCGCCAAAGCGCACCAAACCTCGACCGCGAGCTGCTCGAAGCCATGTTGCAACGGGTGCTGGACGCCCAGGACAGCCCCCACTGCAGCCTGGAGGCCATCGAGCAGATCGAAGAGGATTTACACCAGCGTTGCCTGGCCGGGTTGCAAAACCGCAAGATCGCCGCGTTGATCCGCCAGGGCCAGAGCCCGATGATCATCAGCCGAATTTTCTACCGCTTGCTGGGGATCGGTGCCGATCCGGCGATGTTAGCCGAACATCGCTTGATTCTGGAGTTGTTGCTGCATGGGGCGTTTGATGCGGCGGCATTGAATCTGCGCGAGCATTTGCAGCGGGCCAGGCAACGGATGTTGCAGCGCTTGAAGGTGTTGTCGGTGCTGCCGGAACAGCCTTTGCCTTCCTACCTCCACAAAATCAGTTGATTTCATGCAATTTGTTGCTAACTGCACCTGACCATTGAAACCACCGCTGCCCCGCCCCATCTAACCTCCATACTTCCTTATGCAGGTGCCCCATGAGCGACCAGCAAGCCTTCCCCGATTACGACCTGAACGACTACGCCGACCCCGAAAACGCTGAATCCCCGTCATCTAACACCGGCCTGGCTCTGCCTGGGCAGAACCTGCCGGACAAGGTCTACATCATTCCGATCCACAATCGGCCGTTCTTCCCGGCGCAAGTGTTGCCGGTGATCGTCAACGAGGAGCCCTGGGCCGAAACCTTGGAGCTGGTGAGCAAATCCGAACACCATTCCCTTGCCCTGTTTTTCATGGACACACCGCCCGAAGACCCACGGCACTTCGACACCTCCGCCCTGCCGCTGTACGGCACCCTGGTGAAGGTGCACCACGCCAGCCGCGAGAACGGCAAGCTGCAGTTTGTCGCCCAGGGCCTGACCCGCGTGCGCATCAAGACCTGGCTCAAGCACCACCGCCCACCGTACCTGGTGGAAGTCGAATACCCGCACCAGCCCTCCGAGCCCACCGATGAAGTGAAGGCCTACGGCATGGCGCTGATCAATGCGATCAAGGAACTGCTGCCACTCAACCCGCTGTACAGCGAAGAGTTGAAGAACTACCTCAACCGCTTCAGCCCCAACGACCCGTCGCCCCTTACCGACTTCGCTGCCGCGTTGACCTCGGCCACTGGCAACGAGTTGCAGGAAGTGCTGGACTGCGTGCCCATGCTCAAGCGCATGGAAAAAGTGCTGCCGATGCTGCGCAAAGAGGTGGAAGTCGCACGCCTGCAAAAAGAACTGTCCGCCGAGGTGAACCGCAAGATCGGCGAGCACCAGCGCGAGTTTTTCCTCAAGGAACAGCTCAAGGTCATCCAGCAGGAACTGGGGTTGACCAAGGACGACCGCAGCGCCGATGTCGAACAGTTCGAGCAACGCCTCGAAGGCAAGACCCTGCCGGCCCAGGCGCAAAAACGCATCGATGAAGAGCTGAACAAACTGTCGATCCTGGAAACCGGCTCGCCGGAATACGCCGTCACCCGCAATTACCTGGACTGGGCCACCTCGGTGCCATGGGGCGTATATGGCGAAGACAAGCTCGACCTGAAACATGCGCGCAAGGTGCTGGATAAACACCATGCGGGCCTGGACGATATCAAGAGCCGCATCCTCGAATTCCTCGCGGTGGGCGCGTACAAAGGCGAAGTCGCCGGCTCCATTGTGTTGCTGGTGGGGCCGCCGGGCGTGGGCAAGACCAGCGTGGGCAAATCCATCGCCGAATCCCTGGGGCGGCCGTTCTACCGGTTCAGCGTCGGCGGCATGCGCGATGAGGCCGAGATCAAGGGCCATCGCCGCACCTACATCGGCGCTCTGCCAGGCAAACTGGTGCAGGCGCTTAAAGATGTGGAAGTGATGAACCCGGTGATCATGCTCGACGAGATCGACAAGATGGGTCAGAGCTTCCAAGGCGACCCAGCCTCAGCCTTGCTGGAGACCCTGGACCCGGAACAGAACGTCGAATTCCTCGACCACTACCTGGACCTGCGCCTGGACCTGTCCAAAGTGCTGTTCGTGTGCACCGCCAACACCCTGGACTCCATTCCCGGCCCGTTGCTAGACCGGATGGAAGTGATTCGCCTGTCGGGCTATATCACCGAAGAAAAAGTCGCCATCGCCAAGCGCCACCTGTGGCCCAAACAGCTGGAAAAAGCCGGCGTATCGAAAACCAGCCTGAGCATCAGCGACGGCGCGTTGCGTGCATTGATCGACGGTTACGCACGCGAAGCCGGGGTGCGCCAGTTGGAGAAACAGCTGGGCAAACTGGTGCGCAAGGCGGTGGTCAAGTTGCTGGATGAGCCGAACTCGGTGATCAAGATCGGCAACAAGGACCTGGAAAGCTCCCTCGGCACGCCAGTGTTCCGCAATGAGCAAGTGCTGTCCGGCACCGGTGTGATCACAGGCCTGGCCTGGACCAGCATGGGCGGCGCCACCTTGCCGATTGAAGCGACGCGTATTCATACGCTCAACCGTGGCTTCAAGCTCACCGGGCAATTGGGTGAAGTGATGAAGGAGTCTGCCGAAATTGCCTACAGCTACATCAGCTCAAACCTGAAGTCGTTTGGCGGTGATGCGAAGTTCTTCGACGAAGCCTTCGTGCACTTGCACGTACCGGAAGGCGCCACGCCCAAGGACGGCCCGAGCGCTGGAGTGACCATGGCCAGTGCGCTGTTGTCGTTGGCGCGCAACCAACCGCCGAAGAAAGGCGTGGCCATGACCGGCGAGTTGACGCTGACCGGGCATGTGCTGCCGATTGGCGGGGTACGCGAGAAGGTGATTGCGGCGCGGCGCCAGAAGATCCATGAACTGATCCTGCCGGAGCCGAACCGTGGCAGTTATGAAGAGTTGCCGGAGTACTTGAAGGAAGGTATGACGGTGCACTTTGCCAAGCGGTTTGCGGATGTGGCGAAGGTGCTTTTCTGACAGTTATGTAGCGCCTGGTCTGGCCCTTTCGCGAGCAAGCCCGCTCCCACATTCGACCGAGTACATCCTTTGGAACGCGATCAAATGTGGGAGCGGGCTTGCTCGCGAAGAGGCCAGACCAGCCAACACAAAAACCCACCCTGTCACACCTTGTCTCATCTTCGGTTATGCTCGCCCTTCGTCGTAAATGAACGGAGCCCCCATGACCGCTGCCCGTCTGCTTCTCCCCTTGGGCCTTGCCCTGCTGACTGCGTGCGCCAGTGCGCCGAAGCAAAACATCACCGTGGACAACCAGAGCGCTTGCCCGCTTGCGCTGAAAACCGGGCAAAACCTGATTCTCACGCTGCCCAGCAACCCCACCACCGGCTACCGCTGGGCCATCCAGGATTCGGCCGGCGGCGTGCTGCGCGCGCTGAGCCCTGAGGTCTACAGCAGTTCGGAATCCGGCGTAATCGGTGGCGGCGGCCAATCGACCTGGCGCTTCCAGGCCTTCGCGGCTGGCCAGGGGCGTCTGCGCCTGACCTCCCAACAACCTTGGGAGCCCGAAGCGGAACCAGCCGAAACCTTCGATTGCGCCATTACGGTGAACTGATATGCCCTGGCTGATTCTTGCGTTGATGGGCGCCGGCACCTTTATCTACGGCCTGACCACCCATGCCACGTTACTGTGCCTGCTGGTCAAGCCGCTGCCGGTGTTGGCCCTGCTGGGTTGGCTGCATGATGCGCCGCCCACCGACTACCGACGCTGGATCAGCCTGGGGCTGATTTTTTCCGTGGTGGGCGATGTGCTGCTCGCTTGGCCGGCTGATCTGTTCATCTTTGGTCTTGGCGCGTTTTTATGTGCGCACTTGGCGTACTTGAAAGCCTATTTCAGCGACTGCCGCCGTTTGGCGCTGCTGCCGCTGGTGTTGGCATTGGGCGTGGGCGCGATCCTGCTGAGCATTCTGATTTCCCACGGCCTCGGCGACTTGCTGATTCCGGTGGTGGTGTATGCGCTGGTGATCAGCGCCATGCTTTGGCGCGCGCTCGCACGGTTGGGCAGCGACGTGCCGAGACGTTCGGCGCAGCTGGCGCCGGCGGGGGCGGCGTCGTTTGTGTTTTCTGACACGCTGATCGGTATCAACCGCTTTGTGATCGCGTTCGAGGCGGCGCCCTATTTGCTGATCGTCACTTATTGGCTAGGCCAGTGGGGGATTACGGCTTCGGCGTTTGGAGAGCAGCCTCACCCTTCCCAAGCGTGAAGTCATAACTCTTGATGACGTAGATCAACTGGCCTTGAACCGCCTGTAGAAGCGCATTCACTTCTGCACGTTGCTTGGCATCTTGGGCAGGGTCTTTGTTGGGAACCAAGCAGTCACGTGCCAGCCACTCCATGTACAGAATTTTCATGATATCGGCCAGGATATCGCAGGCATTGCAGAGAACCCGCATGCTGTCCCGCACATGTATTGTCGCGCTACCCGCAGCTAAATCATCAACGTATTTCCTCAGTTCGGAAAACTCGACAGGGGTAATCCTCTTATCCTTGTTGATCTTCGCCAGCATCGCTTTCAGCTTTTTGTCGGATACCACCAGTTTCAGGCTCATGGTTCCATCCTCGATAAATAGTTAGCCACCCCGAATCTAGGCGCGCGCCAACCACCCGTCTACTGTCAAACTTAACAGGTACCCCATCTGCCATCCCTGAAACACTGCCCCCCATAACTTTCCCGCACCTTAGATAGAATAAAAACGTCTATAGAACTGGTACTTCTGACAGTTACCCAGCCGGGTTGGCTACCTTTACCGTTCATGGGCAGCGCACACAATCAGGTGGGCGAGTGGGTCAAGAGGGTTAGATCATGGCCACCCGTAAAACTAACGAGAAAGCACCGAACACATTGGCCGCATTGATTAACGATGTGGAGCACTTCAATGCCGATGAGGTTCATCTGGATGATAAGGATGGGAAGATTGCTATTGCAGGTGTGCAGAACAACTCAGAGCGCACACTGCGCCTTATCAATATTCAGTTGATGTCGGATATACAGAGCGGCGAATATGATTATCCAAGCACTGAGATTCCCGTACTCGGAGGCGCTGCGCACGCGGCTCCCGCACACTATGACACTCGTAAAGGCAGTGTGAGCATTAACGTTGACCGTAAACGTGGTCTTTACAAAGGCCACTTCCGCTTCACTGCGGTAAACATCTTCCCGCCCAAAAACACTATTGAGGTAGTCGGCGATTTCGATATTGATACGAGTTCCACTTCCAAAAAATGACGAAGGTCTCCCCCCGGCAAACCGCCGGGGCAGTGAAGCCGGTACGGCGTGCTATATCACGGTTCTCATCACTCACTCTTAGCAGGAATAAAAGCATGAAGGCCACTAAACAGAACAAGCGAGCCGATTATCGGGTTTCACTGTCGGCCGATACAGTAGTCATCGCACCTGATGCGACAACGTTTGTTAGTCGGAGCATTGAACTTCATTCACCCTTCAGCACTTACGGCTTCGTAATAACCCAAAACCCTAACTCCACTCAAAGCAATAGGTCTTTGGAACTGTTGTTAGACAAGGATATTCCGAGCGGTGAATACCCAGCAAACGGATCAGGTGGTCTATTTCATGGGTTCTCGTATACCGTCTCTAACGCAACGCCTTTTTTTCCGAGTCTCATTTTGTACACCGCGATTGATGGCGTGGTAAAAGTGGAGGCCCATCGCGACGGTGCTCTTGAACACTTCAAGATTGAATTCAGTGTCAATGTTAGAAGCCATGAAGGGGAGACCATTCCACTCACCGGACATTCCGAAATCTTCGTCAAACACCACTCGTAATCTCTGCGGGGAACGCCAATAGACACAACTACAGTCTAAGAACGTTTCCTGCCTAACTACACGTATCATCAGACAATCCGCGCGAATGTTCGCCAATTTAGCTAAAATGCCGGCCTTTCCCCATCAACGCCGGAACAACCGTGAGCAAAGAACCCGATCGCCTATTCGCCCAGCCCCTGCCCCAGGTGCCGGACTTCGCCTTTAACGAGGACGTGGTGCGGGTGTTCCCCGACATGATCAAGCGCTCGGTGCCCGGCTACCCCACCATCGTCGAGAACCTCGGCGTGCTGGCCGCGCAGTTCGCCCAGCCCAATAGCCTGCTCTACGACCTGGGTTCATCCCTCGGCGCCGTCACCCAGGCCCTGCGCCGCCATGTGCGCACCGATGGCTGCCGGGTAATCGCGGTGGATAACTCGGCGGCGATGGTTGAGCGCTGCCGTGAATACCTCAATGGCCAGGACTCGATGTTCCAGGAGCTGCTGCCGGTGGAGGTGGTCGAGGGCGATATCCTCGCGTTGCAGTTCCAACCGGCCTCGGTGGTGGCGCTGAACTTCACCCTGCAATTTATCGCCCCCGATGAACGCCTGGCCTTGCTCACGCGCATCCGCCAATCGTTGTTGCCGGGCGGCGCGTTGATCCTCTCGGAGAAGCTGCGCTTCAACGATGTCGAGGAACACGCGCTGCTCACCGACCTGCATATCGCGTTCAAACGCGCCAACGGCTACAGCGAACTGGAAATCGCCCAGAAGCGCAGCGCCATCGAAAACGTCATGAAGCCCGACAGCCTCGAAGAACACCGCCAACGCCTGCTGGCGGCGGGGTTCTCGAAAGTCGTGCCGTGGTTCCAGTGTCTTAACTTTGCCTCGTTGATTGCCTTGCCATGATTGATCTGTCCCCCCTCGCCCGCCATTTGGTCGGCACTCCCCTGGCCGTGTGGGCCCAAGGCCTGCAAGCGCAACTCGATAGCAAGATGGAAAAAGGTCATGGCGACCTGGAGCGCTGGCAGAGTGCGTTGGATGCGCTGCCGAAGATCCTTCCCAGCGAAGTGGATCTGCTCAACGGCCTGACCCTGGACACCGATTGCGACGCCGACACCCGTGCGCAGATGCACGCCGCGCTGATGGGCCTGAGCCCGTGGCGCAAAGGCCCTTTCAACCTGTTCGGCGTGCATGTGGACACCGAGTGGCGTTCGGACTGGAAGTGGTCCCGCGTTGCACCGCACTTGAACTTGAAGGGCAAGCGTATCCTCGATGTGGGCTGCGGCAACGGTTACTACATGTGGCGCATGCTTGGCGCCGGGGCCGACAGCGTGATTGGCGTGGACCCGAACTGGTTGTTCTTCTGCCAGTTCCAGGCGGTGCAGCGCTACCTGTCCGAGCCGAAGGCCTGGCATCTGCCGTTCCCGTTTGAAGACCTGCCGGCGAATCTCGAAGGTTTCGATACGGTGTTTTCCATGGGGGTGTTCTACCACCGACGTTCGCCCATCGAGCATTTGCTCGCGCTGAAAGACACCCTGGTCAAGGGTGGTGAGCTGGTGTTGGAAACCCTCGTGGTGGAAGGCGATCAGCAACAAGTGCTGGTGCCGGAAGACCGTTACGCGCAGATGCGTAACGTGTGGTTCCTGCCGTCGGTGCCGGCGTTGATGCTGTGGCTGCGGCGTGCCGGGTTCAGTGAGGTGCGGTGTGTGGATGTGAGCGTGACGACCGTCGAGGAACAGCGGGGGACTGAATGGATGAAGTATCAGTCGTTGAGTGACTTCCTCGACCCTGAAGATCACAGTAAGACGATTGAAGGGCTGCCGGCGCCGATGCGGGCGGTGATCATCGCCAAGAAGTAGCGGTGAGGTCTCATTGAAGAAACAGAGATCAAAATGTGGGAGCGGGCTTGCTCGCGAATGCGGTGGGTCAGTCACCTTATACTTGGCTGACACACCGTATTCGCGAGCAAGCCCGCTCCCACATTTGATCTCCAGTGGTCTTCAGAGTGGGGGCTTGGCCCGGCGAGCCTTGAAGAACTCACTGAGGACGGTGCCGCACTCCTCGGCCAACACCCCACCTTCAAACAGCACCCTGTGATTCAAAAAACCCTGGGTAAAAAACTGCCCCTGGCTTTGCACAACCCCGGCCTTCGGCTCCAGCGCGCCATACACCACCCGCGCCACCCGTGAATGCACGATCAAACCGGCGCACATGCTGCACGGTTCCAACGTCACATACAGTGTGCTGCCTACCAACCGGTAATTGCTGATGGCCTGCGCTGCGTCACGGATGGCGACCATCTCGGCATGGGCACTGGGGTCGTTGCCGCTGATGGGGCAGTTGAAGCCGCGGCCGATGATTTCACCGTCCTGCACCACCACCGCGCCTACGGGTACTTCGCCCAATGCCGCGCCTTGGGCGGCGAGGGCCAGGGCTTCGCGCATAAAGTCTTGGTCGCGGCTGCGGTCGATGATTGCCGTGGGGCGAATCTGGCGCATCACGCCACCTCGATGGCGGCCATCAGGCCGGTTTCCATATGGTCGATCACGTGGCAGTGGAACATCCACACCCCCGGGTTATCCGCCACCAATGCCACGCGGGCGCGTTCGTTCTTGCCCAAAAGGTAGGTGTCGGTGAAGTACGGGATCACCTTGTGGCGGTTCGAGGCAATCACCTTGAAGCTCATGCCGTGCAGGTGGATCGGGTGCTGGTACTGGGTCATGTTCTTCAATTCGAAGATGTAGCTCTTGCCCTTCTCCAGCTTGGCGATGGGCCGGTCGGCACAGGTCTTGTCGGTGATGTCCCAGGCCTTGCCGTTGATTTGCCACAGGCTCGGCGGCTTGCCGTTATCGGTTTCGACCGACACCGAACCCACCCACTCAAAATTGAAGTTGAGTTTCTCGGCATTGGCCAGGTCGGGTTCGGCAATCGGGTTGGCGGGCAACGCGGGCGGCCATTCAGTCGGCGCGTCGGTGTTGGCCACGGAGCGGAAGGTACCCAGGCGCACCGGCCCGTTGCGGATCGACAACTCTTCACCGGCCGGCGGTGCCTTGATCGCCAGGCAAATGCGCATGCCCGGGCCTAGCCAGTACTCCTTGCCCAAAGGGCGCGGTTCCACCGGGTTGCCGTCCAAGGCGTAGATCTGCGCTTCGACGTCGGGAATATTGATGCGATAGGTCAGGGTGTTGTCGAGGTTGAGCAAACGCACGCGGGTGATCTGCCCCGCAGGCAAATCGATCACCGCCTGGGACACGCCATTGATCGTCGACAACCGCCCGGCCGTACCGCCACGCGCCGCTTCACGGGGCACGCTAAAGGCCACGAACGCGCCCTCCTCGTCCACATGCCAACTTTTCAGGCTCAGGGTGCGTTCGTGCTTGAAACCGGTGGGTTCACGCTCCTCAATGATCAGCGGGCCGACCAGACCACGGCCGAGCTCCTCGCTGCTGTTCACATGGGGGTGATACCAGTAGCTGCCGGCATCGGGCACGCGGAATTTGTAGTCGAAGTATTCACCGGGCAATACCGGCAATTGGGAGACGTAGGGCACGCCGTCCATTTCCAGCGGCAAGCGGATGCCATGCCAATGGATGGTGGTGGCGACCGGCAGGTGGTTGATAAAGCGCACCCGCAGCCATTCGCCCTGACGAACCCGCAGCTCGGTGCCTGGCGCCGACGGGCCGAACGCCCAGGCTTGGGTTGTGTGGCCCGGCACCAGCTCCACGTCCAGCGGCGCAGCGATCAGTTCGTAATCGTGCCCTGCCTCGGCCTCGGCGACTTTCCCCAGCCAGTAGCGGTAGGCGCCACCGGCACCGACGCCTACGACGGCCAGGCCTGCAAGACCACCCAGGATTTGTCGACGGGAAAAGGATCGGGACACAACAACCTCACGTATCTGCCGCAGGCCCAGGGCCTGCAAAGGGCAGATACGATACACCTGCAAGGCCTAAACAGTAAGGCTTCGCATTGCCGCACGGCTGAATTCTGGATACACCGGAGATCAAATGTGTGGGCTTGCCCCAATGCCAGTCAGTTAAGGGTTAGAAAGAGTAAAAGCTAACCTGTGGCGAGGGAGCTTGCTCCCGCTGGACTGCGCAGCAGTCCCATCTTTGGGGCCGCTACGCGGCCCAGCGGGAGCAAGCTCCCTCGCCACACTGACGGTGTTTGCCCTTAACTGACTGGCATTAGGGCTTGCCCGCGATCGCGGTGGGTCAGCAAATGCAGCTTTGACTGGTTCACCGCAATCGCGGGCAAGCCCGCTCCCACATTTTTTGATCTTCAGTGGCTTTTAGACTGTGTTATTTCAGGCCTTGGCGGCAGCCAGGATCAGGGCTTTCATCTCAGCCACCGCACCTTTGAAACCGACGAACAGCGCGTGGGCCACCAGGGCGTGGCCGATGTTCAATTCGTTGATGCCCTTGATCGCAGCAACGGCTTCGACGTTGTGATAGTGCAGGCCGTGACCGGCGTTAACGATCAGGCCTTCACGCAAGCCCACCGCGACACCGTCGATGATGCGTTGCAGCTCATCGGCCACTTCGGTCGGCGTGGTGGCGTCGGCATAACGGCCGGTGTGCAGTTCGATGGCGGGCGCGCCGACACGGCGGGAGGCTTCGATCTGGCGTTCGTCGGCGTCGATGAACAGCGAGACTTCGCTGCCGATCTGCGACAGGCGATCCACTGCTGCCTTGATCCGCGCTTCCTGGCCGGCCACATCCAGGCCGCCTTCGGTGGTAAGTTCCTGGCGGGTCTCCGGCACCAGGCAAATGTGCGCCGGGCGGATGCGCTCGGCGAACGCCATCATTTCTTCGGTGACGCCCATTTCGAAATTCATGCGGGTTTGCAGCACGTCCTTGAGCAGCAGCACATCACGCTCCTGGATGTGGCGACGGTCTTCGCGCAGGTGCACGGTGATGCCGTCGGCGCCCGCTTCTTCGGCGTCCAGCGCGGCCTTGACCGGATCAGGGTAACGGGTGCCCCGGGCCTGGCGCAGGGTAGCGACGTGGTCGATGTTGACGCCAAGAAGAATGCGATTGCTGCTGGTCACGGAAGCGCTCCTGAATAGGGAAAGAAACGCTGCACAGCATACACGGGGTTGTCAGGGCTTTCGAAACAACTCGCGGCTGACCAGTGGCCGTCCGCCCAAGTGCACAGCCAAGGCCTGGCGCATCAAGCGCTTGGCGGCGGACAATGCACCCGGCGCGCTCCAGTCGGCTTCGCTCATGGCCAGCAGCTCGGTGCCCTGGAACAGGCCCGGTTGCAGCAGGTAAACGCGCTCCAGGCCGGCGTCCACTTGCAGGCGATACATGCCGTCGGCGGCGATGGGCTCGCCGTGCAGGTCGTTGGCCAGTTCAAAGCCGTAGCCTAAATCGTCGAGCAGACGCCATTCGAAGGCGCGCAGCAAGGGCTCCAGCGGGCGGCCTTCGGCGAGGGCGAGCAACGTCGCGGCGTAGTGATCAAAGACAGCCGGATGCGGGTCTTCGGCGGGCAGCAGACGGATCAGCAGTTCATTGAGATAAAGGCCGCTGAACAGCGCTTCGCCATTGAGCCAGGCCGAGGTGCCGACGCTTTCCAGGCGACCGACGTTTTTCAGCTCGCCCTTGCCGCGAAACTCCACGTCCAACGCCACGAATGGCCGTGCCTGTGTGCCGGCCTTGCCCCGAGCGCTGCGCAAGACTGCGCGCAGGCGGCCTTGGGGCGTGAGGAAGTCCACCAGGGCGCTGGTCTCGCGGTAGGCGCGGCTGTGCAGGACGTAGGCGGGTTGGCTGAGGGGTTGGGACATGGGGTCTCACTGCTGGAATGCATTGTTGAAAACTACACAAACCGAATGTGGGAGGGGGCTTGCCCCCGATGGCAGTGTGTCAGTCACTTATTTATTAACTGACCTACCGCTATCGGGAGCAAGCCCCCTCCCACATTTTTAGTCCTGCGGTGTTCTTACAGGTCGCCGTAGCCCAGGGAGCGCAGTGCACGCTCGTCATCGGACCAACCACCCTTAACCTTCACCCACAGGTTGAGCATGATCTTGGAATCGAACAGCAATTCCATGTCCTTGCGCGCTTCGGTGCCGATGCGCTTGATGCGCTCGCCCTTGTCGCCAATGATGATTTTCTTCTGGCCGTCACGTTCAACGAGGATCAGCGCATGGATATGCAGGGTTTTACCCTGCTGCTTGAACTCTTCGATTTCGACGGTGATCTGGTATGGCAGCTCGGCGCCCATCTGGCGCATGATTTTCTCGCGCACCAGTTCGGCGGCGAGGAAGCGGCTGCTGCGGTCGGTGATCTGGTCTTCCGGGAAGAAGTGTTCGTTCTCCGGCAGGTGACCGGCGATCACACGCTCCAGGGCTTCAAGGTTATGACCGTGCTGGGCTGAAATAGGGATGATCTGGGCGTTCGGCAGTTGTTCCTGCAGCCAGCTCAGGTGCGGCATCAGCTCGGCTTTGTCTTCGATGCGGTCGGTCTTGTTCAGCGCCACGATCAACGGGCCGGTAACGTATTGCACGCGTTCGAGGACCATCTGGTCTTCGTCGGTCCACTTGGTGCGGTCCACTACGAAGATCACCACATCGACGTCTTTCAACGCCGCCGAAGCGGTCTTGTTCATGTAGCGGTTGAGTGCCTTTTCGCCACCTTTGTGCATGCCCGGGGTGTCAACGTACACCGCCTGCACATTGCCTTCGGTCTTGATGCCCAGCATGTTGTGGCGGGTGGTCTGGGGCTTGCGCGAAGTGATCGCGAGCTTTTGGCCGAGGATGTGGTTCAGCAGCGTGGACTTGCCCACGTTCGGGCGGCCGACGATGGCAACATAGCCACAGCGTGTTGCGGTTGAATCAGTCATGGCCATTCTCCACGCCCAGGGCAATCAGTGCTGCAGCGGCCGCTACCTGTTCGGCAATACGACGGCTCACACCCTGACCTCGGCTTTTTTCGTTCAGTAAGGTGATTTCACATTCCACGAAGAACACGCGGCAATGGGGCTCGCCCTGGATATCCACCACTTCGTAGCGTGGCAGTTCGCAACCACGGGACTGCAAAAACTCTTGCAGGCGGGTCTTGGGGTCTTTGTTGGTGTCGACCAGCGTCAGGCTCTCGATCTCGGAGGTCAGCCAGGCGGTGACCCGCTCCTTGGCCGCTTCCATGCCGGCATCGAGGTAGATCGCACCGATCAGCGCTTCAAGGGCGTCGGCCAGGATCGATTCACGCCGGAAACCGCCGCTCTTCAACTCGCCAGAACCCAGGCGCAGGTACTCGCCCAAGCCGAAACCACGGGCCAGCACGGCCAGGGTCTCGCCCTTCACCAGGCGTGCGCGCAGGCGCGACAGCTGGCCTTCACGGGCTTGGGGGAAACGCTCGAACAGCGCTTCACCGGCGACAAAATTGAGGATGGCATCACCGAGGAATTCCAGGCGCTCGTTATTGCGCCCTGCAAAGCTGCGGTGTGTGAGGGCAAGGACCATCAATTCCTGGTCCTTGAAGGTGTAGCCGAGCTGGCGCTCGAGACGTGCTAGAGAAACGGTCACGGTTTATCCATATCTAGTTGGTGGCACCGGCGGCCATCGACGATTGACGCAGTGTTCAAATTCAAATCCTGGTTGGTACTGCATGAGGCTAGGCGAATAATTGTCCCAACCCCAGAAAAGCATTCGGCGCTGTGTTCACAGCGCCGTCTGTATTACTTGATCAGCCCGACTCGCGAGAAGTTCGGCAGGTGGCTGAGCTTGGACTCAGGCCAACTCATCCAGACCGCAAAGGCCTTGCCGACAATGTTCTCGTCGGGAACCATGCCCAGCAGGTCCTTGGGAATGGAGGGGTCATTCCAGTAACGGCTGTCATTGGAGTTGTCGCGGTTGTCGCCCATCATGAAGTAGTGCCCGGCAGGCACCTTCCACTCGCCATCAGGCTGGCGGTAGCGCGACATTTCCTTGCGGATCTCGTGCTCCACTGCGCCGAGTTTCTCTTGGTACAACTCGGCGCTGCCCAGGGAATTCGGCTCGGAACCGATCAGCTTCTCAGCCACCGACTCGCCATTGATGAACAGGCGCTTGTCGCCGGTGTAGCGGATCACGTCGCCTGGCAGGCCGATCACACGCTTGATGTAGTTGACGTTCGGGTCGCTTGGGTAGCGGAACACCATCACATCGCCGCGCTGCGGGTCACCGACTTCAATGACCTTCTTGTCGATCACCGGCAGGCGAATGCCGTAGGCAAACTTGTTCACCAGGATGAAGTCGCCCACGTCCAGCGTAGGTTTCATCGACCCCGAAGGGATCTGAAACGGCTCCACCAGGAACGAGCGCAGCACCAGCACGATGAACAACACCGGGAAGAACGATTTGCCGTATTCAACCAGCAAAGGCTCTTTGTTCAGCTTCTCGACGACCACGGCATCGGGCTGGCTGACGCTGCCCTGATAGGACGCAATAGCCGCCCGACGACGCGGGGCGAAGAACACCAGATCGAGCAACGCCAACAGACCGCAAACGGCAACGGCGATGACCAGCAACAGCGGGAAATTTAGTGACATAGGACCTAACTATCCAACCTGAGCACTGCAAGGAAGGCTTCTTGTGGAATTTCCACGTTGCCCACTTGCTTCATGCGTTTTTTACCGGCCTTTTGCTTCTCAAGCAGCTTGCGCTTACGGCTTACGTCACCGCCGTAGCATTTGGCCAGTACGTTCTTTCTGAGAGCCTTGACGGAGGTCCGCGCAATGATCTGCCCGCCAATGGCGGCCTGGATCGCGACGTCGAACATCTGGCGCGGAATCAGTTCTTTCATCTTCTCGGTCAACTGGCGACCTTTGTAGTGCGCGTTGTCCTTGTGCACGATGAGTGCCAGGGCATCGACCTTGTCGCCGTTGATCAGCACATCCAGCTTAACCAGATTAGCCGATTGGTAACGGTCGAAATGGTAATCGAGCGAAGCATAGCCGCGACTGGTGGATTTGAGACGGTCGAAGAAGTCCAGGACCACTTCGTTCATCGGCAAATCGTAGGTCACTTGCACCTGGGTACCCAGGAACAGCATGTCGTGCTGCACGCCACGCTTTTCGATACACAGGGTAATGACGTTGCCCAGGTGCTCTTGCGGCACAAGAATATTGGCGCGCACGATCGGTTCGCGCATGTCTTCGATGGAAGACAGGTCTGGAAGCTTGGACGGGTTATCGACGTAAATCGTTTCACCGGTCTTCAGCGCCAGCTCAAAAATAACCGTTGGCGCGGTGGTGATCAGGTCCAGGTCGTATTCGCGCTCCAGGCGCTCCTGGATGATCTCCATGTGCAGCATGCCCAAGAACCCGCAACGGAAGCCGAAGCCCAGCGCGTCGGAGCTTTCCGGGGTGTACTGCAACGACGAGTCGTTGAGGGTCAGCTTTTGCAGGGCTTCGCGGAAGTCTTCGAAGTCATCGGAGCTGACCGGGAACAGGCCGGCGTAAACCTGCGGCTGGATGCGCTTGAAGCCAGGCAGCACGTCGACGTCTGGGGTGCTGCTCAAGGTCAGGGTGTCACCTACCGGCGCACCGTGGATGTCCTTGATACCGGCAATGATAAAGCCCACTTCACCGGCCTTGAGGTCGGTGGTCGCGGTGTGTTTCGGGTTGAATACACCGACGCTGTCCACCAGGTGGATCTTGCCGGTGGACTTGACGAGGATCTTGTCGCCCTTCTTCACACGGCCATGGCGCACGCGTACCAGGGAGACAACGCCCAGGTAGTTGTCGAACCAGGAGTCGATGATCAACGCTTGCAGCGGATCTTCGTAGTTGCCGGTGGGGGCTGGGATGGTCTTGACCAGACGCTCGAGCACTTCGTCAACGCCCAGGCCGGTCTTGGCGCTGCACTCGACGGCGTCGGTGGCGTCAATGCCGATGATTTTTTCGATTTCTTCTTTTACGCGATCCGGATCGGCCTGTGGCAGGTCGATCTTGTTCAGCACCGGCATCACTTCCAGGCCTTGCTCGATCGCGGTGTAGCAGTTGGCGACGGACTGGGCTTCAACACCCTGGCCTGCGTCCACGACCAGCAAGGCGCCTTCGCAGGCGGCCAACGAGCGGCTGACTTCGTAGGTGAAGTCAACGTGGCCGGGGGTGTCAATGAAGTTCAACTGGTACTTGATACCGTCTTTTGCGGTGTAGTACAGGGTAACGCTGTGGGCCTTGATGGTGATGCCGCGCTCACGCTCGAGGTCCATGGAGTCCAGGACCTGGGCTTCCATTTCACGCTCGGCAAGGCCACCGCACATTTGAATGAACCGGTCGGCCAGCGTCGACTTGCCATGGTCAATGTGGGCGATGATGGAGAAATTGCGGATATGACTCAAATCACTCACGGATCAACACTCAAAAAGGCTGCAGGCAGATTGCCCGCTGAAAAATAGCCGGGAATTGTACCTGATGCTCTGCCCAGGCGTCATCTTTGCTGACCAGAACAAAAATGCCCCGATCTCTCGATCAGGGCATTTTTTGCACATAAGCGCCGTATCAACCGGCCCGGCGCAATAGCCAGAACCCGGCCAGGGCACAGATCGCGGTAGGCACCAGCACCGCAAACAGCGGCGAGAAGCCGAACACCAGGCTCGACGGGCCAAGCAGGTCCTGGGCAATGCGGAAGGTGAAGCCCACCAGCACACCGGTAAACACGCGCTGGCCGAGGGTTACCGAGCGCAGCGGGCCGAAGATGAACGAGATCGCCATCAACACCAACGCAGCAGTCACCACCGGCTGCAGCACTTTGACCCAGAACGCCAGCCAGTAACGGCCGTTGTTCAGGCCCTGGTCCTTCAAATAGTGGATATAACCCCACAGCCCGGAGATCGGCAGGCTTTCAGGGATCATCACCACCGTATTGAGCAATTGCGGCTTGAGGGCGATGTCCCACTCTTCGCTTGGCGCATTGATCACTTCGGTACTGGCCTTGGTGCCTTGGCCGATATTGCGGAAGTGGGTGGTGGTGATATCGCTCAACTGCCATTTTTCGCCGCTGTACTGCGCACGTTTGGCGAAGCTGGACGACAGCAGGTGACGTTCTTTGTCGAAGGTGTAACGCGTCACCCCCACCAACAGGCCACCCGGTTGCACGGCATTGATATGAATGAACTCATCACCCTGACGGTGCCACAAGCCGTGCTTGGAGCTTTGTGCATCCCCCGAACCCTGGGCCAGGGCGCGATTGGCCTGGGCGGTGGTTTCGGCCGGTGGCGCCACATACTCACCGATCAACACGCTGCACAGCATCAGCAGCAGCATGGGCTTCATCACCGCCCAGACAATACGGCCGATGGACACCCCGGCCGCGCGCATGATGGTCAGTTCGCTATTGCTGGCCAGGCTGCCCAGGCCGATCAGGCAGCCGATCAGCGCGGCCATCGGCATCATGTCGTAGAGGCGGCGCGGCGCGGTGAGGGCCACATAGCTCAGCACGTCCCATACGGTGTAGCTGTCGGTGACGTTGCCCACTTCATCGATGAAGGCGAACAGCGACGCCAGCCCCAGGATGATGCCCAGTACCGCCAGGATGGCGATCAGTACGCTGCTACCAATGTAGCGATCGAGCTTAGCCACGAGCCAACTCCTTCTGGCCACGACGGCTCTTCATTTTCAAACGGATCGGTTCCCAGTAGAGCAGCCCCAGGCCGATTACCAGGAAGATCCCGTGCACCCACCACAGGCCCAGGGTCGGCGACAGCTTGCCCTTCTCAAGGGAGCCACGGGCGGAAATCAGGATGGTGAGGTAAGCCATGTACAGCAGGATCGCTGGCAACAGCTTGAGGAAGCGGCCCTGGCGCGGGTTGACGCGCGACAGCGGCACGGCCATCAGGGTCACGATAAACACCAGCAGCGGCAAGGAAACACGCCATTGCAACTCGGCAATGGAACGCCGGTCGTCGCTGCCCAGCAGTTGCGAGGTCGGGATGGCGTCGCGGTCGGTGACTTCGTCGCTCACGTCCGGACGGGCCAGCATCACACCGTAGGTATCGTATTTGATGGCGCGGTAATCGGCCTGGCCAGGGCTGCCGTCATAGCGGTAGCCGTTTTCCAGGATCAGGTAGCGGCTGCCGTCGGGGCGCACTTCCTGGCGGCCCAAATCGGCCACCAGCACGGAAATGCCACGGTCTTTCTTGTCTTGCCCCAGGCGCTTCTCGGAGATGAACACCCCGCCAAGGTTGGCGCGATCTTCGGTCAGGGTCTCGGTGTAGGTCACTCGCGTGCCGTCATTGAGTGCCTGGAAGCGGCCTGGCTCGAGGGTGTCGAACTCGGTCATCGCGTCCTGCTTGTTCAGCACCAGCTGGAACTGCATGGCACCTTGCGGCGCCAGGCTCAGGCTCAGCCAGGCCACGATCAGCGCAACGCCCGCGGCCGGGATCATGGTCATGCCCAGCAAACGCTGCTGGCTCATGCCGGTGGCCGACAGCACGGTCATTTCGCTTTCCAGGTACAGGCGCCCGTAGGCCAGCAGGATCCCGAGGAACAGGCCCAGCGGCAGGATCAGCTGCAAAAAGCCCGGCAGGCGAAAGCCCATGATCAGGAACAGCGAACCTGGGTCCAACGCGCCGGAGGCAGCCTGGGCCAGGTATTTGACGAAACGACCACTCATGATGATGACCAGCAACACCGCACTCACGGCACTCAGGGTCAACAGGACTTCGCGGGACAGATAACGGAAGACGATCAAACCAGACACTCCAGGGTTGTCAGGCTAAGGCGGCCAAACAAGCAAGCATACCGAGTCAGCCCGTTTGAAGGGGCCGGCTAAAAAGATGGCGCATTATCCTGTGATTGACCGCGCCTGTCACGGAGCAACCTCCGTGCACGTGCACAAAGCGCGCAGCAAGGGTTGTCAGGCTCCGCCGCCGAGGTTCAAACTGCGGCCTTTGTCGCTGGCGGCTTACACAGCGGCCATGCATTAAAGCCTGGGTACAGACGCCAGGCTCTCAAGACCTTTATAAGGGACCCGAAAATGGAACTGGTTGTAAAAAGCGTTAGCCCCGAAACGTTGAAAACCGCCACCCTCGTGGTCGCCATTGGCGAAGGCCGCAAGCTCGGCGTTGCCGCCAAACAACTCGACGAACTGAGCGGCGGCGCGATCAGCGCGGTCCTCAAGCGCGGCGATCTGGCCGGCAAAGTCGGCCAAAGCCTGCTGCTGCAGAGCCTGCCCAACCTCAAGGCCGACCGCGTATTGCTGGTGGGCGTGGGCAAGGACGCCGAACTGGGCGACCGCCCGTTCCGCAAAATCATCAGCGGCATCCTCACTACCCTCAAGGGCCTGGGCGGCGGCGATGCCACCCTGGCGCTGGATGAAATCGTCGTAAAAGGCCGCGACAGCTACGGCAAGACCCGCCTGCTGGCCGAAACCCTGGTGGACGGCGGCTATATCTTCGACCAGTTCAAGAGCACCAAGGCCGAACCTCGCGCCCTGAAGAAAATCACCCTGCTGACCATCAAGGCCGCCCAGGCTGAAGTGCAGCGCGCCGTAACCCACGCGACCGCCATCGCCAACGGCATGTCATTCACCCGCGACCTGGGCAACCTGCCGCCGAACATCTGCCACCCGACTTACCTGGGCGAACAGGCCAAGGCGCTGGGCAAAGAGTTCAAGGGCCTCAAGGTTGAAGTGCTGGACGAGAAGAAGATCAAGGAACTGGGCATGGGCTCGTTCTACGCCGTGGGCCAGGGCAGCGACCAGCCGCCACGCTTGATCGTGATGCAATACAACGGTGGCAAGAAGGCCGAGAAGCCTTACGCCCTGGTAGGCAAAGGCATCACCTTCGACACCGGCGGCATTAGCCTCAAGCCGGGCGCGGGCATGGATGAAATGAAATACGACATGGGCGGCGCCGCCAGCGTGTTCGGCACCCTGCGTGCCGTACTTGAGCTGAAGCTGCCGATCAACCTGGTGTGTATCCTGGCGTGCGCCGAGAACATGCCGAGCGGCGGTGCGGCGCGTCCGGGCGATATCGTCACCACCATGAGCGGCCAGACCGTCGAGATCCTCAACACCGACGCCGAAGGCCGCCTGGTGCTGTGCGATGCCCTGACTTACGCCGAGCGTTTCAAACCGCAGGCCGTGATCGACATCGCCACCCTGACCGGTGCCTGCATTGTGGCCCTGGGCTCCCACACTTCGGGCCTCTTGGGCAACAACGACGAGCTGATCGAGCAACTGCTCAGCGCAGGCAAGGCCGCCGACGACCGCGCCTGGCAACTGCCGCTGTTCGATGAATACCAGGAACAGCTGGACAGCCCGTTCGCCGACATCGCCAACATCGGTGGCCCGAAAGCCGGCACCATCACCGCTGCCTGCTTCCTGTCGCGCTTTGCCAAGAACTTCAACTGGGCTCACCTGGATATCGCTGGCACGGCCTGGACCAGCGGCGGCAAGGACAAGGGTGCAACGGGTCGTCCGGTTCCATTGCTGACCCAGTACCTGCTGGATCGCGCCAAGGCCTAACCCTGTAGGAGCGAGCTTGCTCGCGAAAAACTTGAGGACGACGCGTTAACCCTGATTAAACGCGTCATCGTTGACGATCTTCGCGAGCAAGCTCGCTCCTACAGTTTTGAGGTGTTCCAGGAACTGCAATGACCCAAGTCGACTTCTATATATTGCCCAGCGCCGACCCGCTCGCGCGCCTGGACTTTGCCTGCAAGCTCACTGAAAAAGCCTGGCGCATGGGCCACCGCATCTACCTGCATTGCAGCGATGCCGCCCAACGCGATGAACTCGACGCCCGCTTGTGGCGTTTCAAGGGCGAAAGCTTCGTGCCCCACGGCCCCGCCGAATCTGAACCCGAAGGCCTGGTTGTATTGGGTTTGGGCGACAGTTGCGGCGATCACCATGACCTGCTGGTCAACCTGGACCTGAAAGTGCCGCCCTTCGCCAAGGCATTTGCCCGTGTAGCCGAAGTGGTCGTGGAAGACCCGGCTATTCGTCAGGCCGCGCGGGAGAGTTTCCGCTTTTACCGCGAACAGGGCTATCCTTTGCAGGATCACCGGCTACAACGACTTTGAGTAAATGATGGACACTCCCAACCTTAAAAAAGACGACCACCTGCTGGACGACCTTGAGTCGATCCGCCAGTTGCTCGGTGATGATGACTTGCAACCGCCCTTGTTGACCGACTCGGTCGTTGACGAGCCACAGATTCCGATGCTGTTCGACATGGTCAACGGCAAGCCCGCCGCACCGGAGCCCGTAGCGGCGGCACCTGCCGCGCCCGAAAAAGGTCCCGACGCCCTGCTGCTGCACCTGGACAACGAACTGCGCGCCGCCGCGCAACTGATCATGCAAGACGTGATCGACGACTTCGCCCCGCATATCGAAACCGAGATCAAGCGGCGGATGGATGCGCGGATGGAGCGGTTGCTCAGCCAGTATCAATCCTGACATTTTCATACAGCTGTCGTGTCACGACAGCTTATTGCTATTGGCCAGAGGGTAGTTATCTGATCACTACCGGCTATCTGCACTGTTATTTTTGACAGTAGATTGTGCGAGTGAAACTGACGAGAGTTGCTTGGCAACTTAACGTCAATGGAGCGCACGCCATGTCAACCCTATCCGCAGGCAGTAACCCTATTTTCACTGGTGCCGGGCCTGGCCCTGGCGGCCTGGCCATTATCTATGGCCAGGCCGCGCCTAACGCCATCGTTTACCTGTACCACTCAGGAGGGTCTCCACTTTACGGAACCACCACCGCCGACGCCTCCGGGCTCTTCGCCCTCACCACCACGACCCCATTGATTCAGGACGCCAACGGCAACACCCCGATTGCCATCGCAGAATTCAATTCGACTGGCCAGCAGGTTTCCGGCTGGACCAGTACCACTGTAAACAGCAGCGCGATGAATGCGCCCCCAGCTCCTACTAACCCAACCCCAGGTGGTGCCATTTTGGCATCCGGCAGCGCACCGATTTTCGTTAACTCGGCCGCCGCAGGCGCAGGAGGCGCGATCATCAACGGTGTCGCTGCCCCCAACGCAATTGTTCACGCATATCACGCCGGCGGAGCTCCGTATTATGGCTCTGCCACGACTGATGCGTATGGCAACTTCAGTCTGGCAACAATCACCCCCCTCGTGAAAGATGCTGCTGGCAATACCCCGATTGCGTTGGCTGAATTCAATGCGACCGGTCAACAAATCTCTGGGTGGACTGGCGCCACCATATGAAGCAACCCAGGCGTGCAAACTAGATTTGTCCCCTGGACGACAGGGCCGATGCAAAGTTTTTGCATCGGCCCGCCAGCGCTCTTTACGCGCAGCGGCTTATCCCCGTTATACTTGCCGGCTTTCCTGAATTAATGCCAACTAGGGTCCCGCCGCGCATGGATAAGACCTACCAGCCGCACGCCATCGAAACTTCCTGGTACAACACCTGGGAATCCGAGAATTATTTCGCCCCGCAAGGCGCGGGCGATTCCTACACCATCATGATTCCGCCACCGAACGTCACTGGCAGCCTGCACATGGGCCATGGCTTCAACAATGCGATCATGGATGCGTTGATCCGTTTCCGCCGCATGCAGGGCCGTAACACCCTGTGGCAACCGGGCACCGACCACGCCGGTATCGCCACGCAGATGCTGGTGGAACGCCAGCTCGAAGCCACCGGCCAGAGCCGTCACGACCTGGGTCGTGAGAAATTCCTGGAAAAGATCTGGGAATGGAAAGACCAGTCCGGCGGCAACATCAGCCGTCAGATCCGTCGCCTGGGTTCGTCCGTAGACTGGAGCCGCGAGCGCTTCACCATGGACGACGGCCTGTCGGAAGCCGTGAAAGAAGCCTTCGTGCGCCTGCATGAAGACGGCCTGATCTACCGCGGCAAGCGCCTGGTCAACTGGGACACCAAGCTGCACACGGCGATTTCCGACCTCGAAGTGGAAAACCACGACGAGAAAGGCTTCCTGTGGAACCTCAAGTACCCGCTGGCCGACGGCGCCAAGACCGCCGAGGGCAACGACTACCTGATCGTCGCCACCACCCGTCCGGAAACCATGCTCGGCGACGCCGCCGTAGCCGTTAACCCGAACGATGAGCGCTACCAGGCCCTGATCGGCAAGTTCGTCGAGTTGCCGTTGGTTGGCCGCCGCATCCCGATCATCGCAGACGACTACTGCGACCCTGAATTCGGCACCGGCTGCGTGAAAATCACCCCGGCCCACGATTTCAACGATTACGAAGTCGGCAAGCGCCACAACCTGCCGCTGCTGAACATCTTCGATAAGAACGCCGCCGTGTTGCCGGCCTGCCAGGTGTTCAACCTGGACGGCACGCTGAACGAAAGCATCGACGGCAAGATCCCGGCCGAATACGCCGGCCTCGACCGCTTCGAAGCGCGCAAGCAGATCGTTGCCGCCTTTGATGCTGCCGGCCTGCTGGTGAGCGTTGACGACCACGGCCTGAAAGTACCGAAGGGCGACCGCTCCGGCACCATCATCGAGCCTTGGCTGACCGACCAGTGGTACGTGTCCACCAAACCGCTGGCCGAACCTGCCATCGCCGCCGTGGAAGATGGCCGCATCCAGTTCGTGCCAAAACAGTACGAAAACATGTACTTCTCGTGGATGCGTGACATCCAGGACTGGTGCATCAGCCGTCAGCTGTGGTGGGGCCACCGTATTCCAGCCTGGTACGACGAGTCCGGCAAGGTCTACGTAGGCCGCGACGAAGCCGAAGTACGCGCCAAGCACAACCTCGGCGCTGACATCGCGCTGCAGCAAGACAACGACGTATTGGACACCTGGTTCAGCTCGGGCCTGTGGACCTTCTCCACCCTGGGCTGGCCGCAGCAGACCGAATTCCTGAAGAAATTCCACTCCACCGACGTACTGGTCACCGGTTTCGACATCATTTTCTTCTGGGTTGCCCGGATGATCATGCTGACCATGCACCTGGTGAAGAACGAGGACGGCACCCCGCAGGTTCCGTTCAAGACCGTGTACGTGCACGGCCTGGTGCGTGATGGCCAGGGCCAGAAGATGTCCAAGTCCAAGGGCAACGTGCTGGACCCACTGGATATCATCGACGGCATCGACCTGGAAACCCTGGTGCAAAAGCGCACCTCGGGCCTGATGCAGCCGAAACTGGCGAAGAAGATCGAGAAGCAGACCCGCGACGAGTTCGCCGACGGCATCGCCAGCTACGGCACCGACGCCCTGCGCTTCACCTTCTGCTCGCTGGCGTCCACCGGTCGCGACATCAAGTTCGACATGGGCCGCGTCGAAGGCTATCGCAACTTCTGCAACAAGATCTGGAACGCTGCGCGCTACGTGCTGGATAAAGGCGAAGACTGCGGCCAGAACGGCGAAGCCTATGAGCTGAGCCTGGCGGATCGCTGGATCATCTCGCAGTTGCAACGCACCGAAGCCGAAGTGACCCGCCAACTCGACCAGTTCCGTTTCGACCTGGCAGCACAGGCCTTGTATGAGTTCATCTGGAACCAGTATTGCGACTGGTACCTGGAGCTGTCCAAGCCAGTGCTGTGGGACGAAAACGCCCCGGTCGAACGCCAGCGCGGCACCCGTCGCACCCTGGTGCGCGTGCTGGAAGTGGCGCTGCGCCTGGCGCATCCGTTCATGCCGTTCATCACCGAAGAAATCTGGCAGCGCCTGGCGCCGCTGGCCGGTATCGAAGGCAAGACCATCATGCTGCAACCTTGGCCGGTGGCCAATGAAGCGCGCATCGATGAAGCGGCCGAAAGCGATATCGAATGGCTCAAGACCCTGATGCTCGGCACGCGCAACATCCGCGCCGAGATGAACATCGGGCCGGGCAAGCCATTGGCAGTGTTCGTCAAGAACGCCAGTGCTGAAGACCAGCGTCGTCTCGCCGAGAACGATGCGCTGCTCAAGAAACTGGCCAAGCTGGAGTCCATCACCGTATTGGCGGCTGATGCCGAAGCGCCGCTGTCCGCTACCGCACTGGTTGGCGAGATGGAAGTGCTGGTGCCGATGGCCGGTTTGATCGATAAGGGCGCTGAACTGGCCCGTCTCGACAAGGAAATTGCACGCCTGCAAGGCGAAGTGCAGCGGGTGGGCGGCAAGCTCTCCAACGCGGCGTTCGTCGACAAGGCGCCGGCTGAAGTGATCGACAAAGAGCGCGCCAAGTTGGCCGAGGCAGAACAGGCCCTGGGCAAGCTGGCGGAGCAACATGCGCGGATTTCCAGCCTGTAAGGTGTGATCTGTGTAAGAAAGAGGCCTCCGGGCCTCTTTTTTTTGGCCTGAAAACCCAATCGATGTGGGAGCGGGCTTGCTCGCGAATGCAGTGTGTCAGGCACTGCATCTGTTTCTGATGCACCGCATTCGCGAGCAAGCCCGCTCCCACATTTAACCGAGATCACCCTGGGAATGTGTGACAATAGCCTCCACTTTGAGCCAAACCCAGAATCATCATGACCGCCCCCAGCACACCCAAGCCTCCACGCAAGAAGCCTAAAACCGCCGCCACGGCCAAACCCGTCGCGCCGCGCAAAGAGGCTACCTTGCACCCGCGCAACCGCCACACAGGCCGTTACGACTTCCCGGCGCTGATCAAGACCACGCCGGAACTGGCGAAATTCGTGATCCTCAACCCGTACGGCAAAGAGAGCATCGACTTCGCCAGCCCGGATGCGGTGCGGGTGTTCAACCGGGCGTTGCTCAAGTCGTTCTATGGCATCCAGCACTGGGACATCCCGGCTGACTACCTGTGCCCACCGGTGCCGGGGCGTGCGGACTACGTGCACTTCCTCGCCGACCTGCTGGCCAGCAACAACGATGGCAAGGTTCCACGCGGTTCCATCGTCAAGGTATTGGATATCGGCATGGGCGCCAACTGCGTCTACCCGCTGATTGGCTACATGGAGTACCGCTGGAACTTCCTCGGCTCGGAGGTCGACCCGATCGCCGTGGCCGCCGCCAAGGCCATCGTGCAGTCCAATGACCTGAGTAAGGTCATCCAGCTGCGCCAGCAGACCAATCCCAAGCAGATCCTGCTGGGCCTGCTGGAGCCGGGCGAGCGGTTTGACCTGACCATGTGCAACCCGCCGTTCCATGCGTCCATGGACGAAGCCACCAAAGGCAGCGAGCGCAAATGGCGCGCCTTGGGCAAGGCTGATCCGAAGCGTAAGTTGCCGGTGCTGAACTTCGGCGGCCAGTCGGCCGAGCTGTGGTGTGAAGGCGGCGAAGCGCGGTTTGTGACGCAACTGATCGCCGAGAGCGCGCATTTTGCCCATAAGGTGTTGTGGTTCAGCACGCTGGTGTCGAAAGCGTCGAATTTGCCCGCAATCGAGACAGCACTGAAAAAGGCCGGGGTGTTGGAAAGCCAGGTAGTGGAAATGTCCCAAGGCCAGAAGCAAAGCCGCTTCGTGGCCTGGACCTTCCAGACCAAGAACGAGCAGCAGATCTGGCGTCAGCGCTGGGTTCGCGACTAAACCCAGTGTAATGAGGGTGCCTGCTGTGACCGGGGAGCTTGCTGTGGCGAGGGAGCTTGCTCCCGTTCGACAGCGAAGCTGGAGCCGGCTTTTTTAGGGCCGCTTCGCAGCCCAGCGGGAGCAAGCTCCCTCGCCACAAGTACAAATCGCAGGCAACAAAAAACCGTGCCCGGATCGCTCCGGAGCACGGTTTTTTTTGCTGCGTCTTACTTGTTAACAGCGTCGGTCAGGCCTTTGGCCACAACCAGCTTGATAACTTTCTTGGCAGCGATTTCGATGGCAGCGCCAGTCGAAGGGTTACGGCCAGTACGGGCAGGACGCTCGGTCACTTTCAGTTTGCCAACGCCTGGCAGAGTGATTTCGCCGCCGTTTTCCAGCTGATCAGCAACAACTTGGCTCAGTTGGTCCAGCAGAGCGCGCACGGTAGTTTTCGGTGCGTCTACGGCTTCAGCCAGGTCAGCGATCAGTTGGTCTTTAGTAATAGCCATTGTGGTGTTCCTTCCCTATCAAATTCATATGGATTGCAGAGTGCAGTGTCAGCCATCGAGCCGGACCGTCAAGGTCTGGCACCCCCGACCATAACCACGAAGTTCGGGGTTATAGATGCTTGAAACGGGGATTGGTTCGACCTGACAGATGCTGAATGCACGCTTAACGCCGAGACTTGGCGTAAGACGGGGCAAAACTAGCACAGAGACGGGGAAATATCCGCTTCTACCTAGCCATTTGGTCAGCTTTATCGCTCTAAACCGTGAAAAAAAGGCATATGCCTCGTCGGACAGCCTCCAAAACGCCCTTCGACGGGTGCCATGGCCAATGGGTGCGGTACACTGGGCGCCTTTTTGGGGAGGCCAACCGCTCCCCTTCAACCAGCCGAGAAGCCCATGCCGATCCGTCATTGCATCGTCCACCTGATCGACAAAAAACCCGACGGCACACCCGCAGTTCTTCATGCCCGCGATTCGGAACTGTCCGAATCCGCCGCTATCGAGAACATGCTTGCCGACCTCAACGAGAGCTATAACGCCAAACAAGGCAAGGCCTGGGGGTTCTTCCATGCCGAGTCCGGCGCGCACCCGTTCAGCGGCTGGTTGAAGGAATATTTCGACGGCGGCCAGGATTTCACCAGCTTCAGCCGCACCGCCGTCGAGCACCTGCAAAAGCTGATGGAAGAGTCCAACCTCTCCACCGGCGGCCACGTACTGTTTGCCCACTATCAACAAGGCATGACCGACTACCTGGCCATCGCCCTGCTGCACCACAGCGAAGGCGTGGCAGTGACCGACGAGCTGGACGTGACTCCATCACGCCACCTGGACCTGGGCCAGTTGCACCTGGCGGCGCGCATCAACGTCTCCGAGTGGCAGAACAACAAGCAGTCCAAGCAGTACATCTCGTTTATCAAGGGCAAGAACGGCAAGAAGGTCTCGGAATACTTCCGCGACTTTATCGGCTGCCAGGAAGGCGTCGACGGCCCAGGCGAAACCCGCACCCTGCTCAAGGCGTTCAGCGACTTTGTTGAAAGCGAAGACCTGCCGGACGAATCTGCCCGCGAAAAAACCAAGACTCTGGTGGACTACGCCAGCAGCCAGGCCAAGCTCGGCGAGCCCATGGGCCTGGAAGAACTCTCGGGGCTGATCGATGAAGATCGACCTAAGGCGTTCTATGACCATATCCGCAACAAGGACTACGGCCTGTCGCCAGAGATCCCGGCGGATAAGCGCACCCTCAACCAGTTCCGCCGCTTCACCGGCCGCGCCGAGGGCTTGTCCATCAGCTTTGAAGCGCACCTGCTGGGCGACAAGATCGAGTACGACGAAGCGGCTGGCACGCTGATCATCAAGGGGCTGCCGACTCAATTGACCGACCAGCTCAAGCGCCGAAACTGATGCTTGGCGGGGTCTTCAAGAAAGTCCTGCTGGTGTTGCTGGTGGTGGTGGTAATCCAGAACTGGGGCAAGATCGAGCGGGTGTTCAACCCGTCCCAAATGGCACCTGAGCAAACCCGTGCCTCGGCGCGGGTGGTGCTCTACTCCACCGAGTGGTGCGGGTACTGCAAACAGATTCGGCGCTTCCTGGACCAAAAGGGTATCCCGTACCAAGCGTTTGATATCGAGAAGGACGCCCAGGCGCGCAAGGCGTATGAGGCGCTGGGTGGCGGTGGGATTCCGTTTGTGGACGTCAACGGCACGTTGATCCGCGACTACAGCCCCGAAAAGATCATGGCCGCGCTGAAGTAATCAGCGCAACACGATCATGCGGCCCAGCACGTTGTGCTGTTCAAACCCCAGCACCGCCTGCAACGCATTCAACACCGCCTGTGGGTCTTTGCTCGGGAAACTGCCGCTGACGCGCTTGGCACCCATCGCTTCGTTGAGCAACAGGATGCGGCCTGGGTAGTAACGGCCCAGGTCCTTGACCACATCGGCCAGCGGCGCCTTGTAATAATTGAGCCAGCCATCACGCCAGGCCAAGCGAGACTCGCTGTCCACGGGGTGCATGGCATCGGCAACACCCTCGGCGTAGGCCACTTGCTGTCCCGCCGTAAGAATTTGCTGCTGCCCTTGTTTGGAGGGCGTCACGCCAACCCGGCCGGACAACACCGTTACCTGGGCGCCCGCCGGTTGCAGGCGCACTTCGAATTGCGTGCCGAGCACCCGCGCTTCACCACTGCCCGCCTCCACCACAAAGGGTTGCCCGGTGTGGGTCACGCGGAAAAAGCCGGCCCCGCGGCGCAGTTGGATATGGCGCTCGCCATGGCTGAAATCCACGGCAATCGCGCTGTCCGCGTCGAGTGTGACTTGGGATTGATCGGCCAGGGTGACGGTTTTCACCTCCCCCGGTGCGCTCACATAGTCGGCGCCAAAGTCATCGACCCAGCGTGACGGCTGCCAACCGGCGCCCATCGACACCATCAACAACAGGCACGCCGCCATGGCCAGCGCGCCAGACCAGCGCACCGCTCGTGAGCGTCTGGAGGTATTCATTGCATTGAGGTAACCCTGCAACGCCAAGGCGTCTTCGTCTGCCAGTTTGCGCGCCGGTACTTCACTCAACTCCCACAGCACCTGGGCCTGGGAATACGCCTCGACGTGCGCCGGGTCTGCCCGCAGCCACTGGCTGAACGTGGCCTGGTCGCCGCTGCTGGGTTGGTCGTGCAGCAGGCTCAGCCAGGCCAGTGCGGCGTGTTCCTGCTCGGGCGTGGGGGTGAGGTTCACGGTGCTTTCCCTGGCGTGCGTGGGGGCGATGGTTCGCGAAGGCTGGCCTTGCAGGCTTCGAGGGCACGCATCATATGTTTTTCCACGGCACTTTGGGACAGGCCCATGGCCTTGGCGATTTCCGCGTACTTGCGGCCGTGGATGCGGTTGAGCAGGAAGATCTGCCGGGTACGCTCCGGCAGGCTGCGCAGGGCCGCTTCGACATGGCGCAGGTCATTGCCTGCTTCGAGTGCTGCCTGGGGTTCGCAGCATTGGCTACCCTGTTGTTCCGGCATCCAGCCTTCGCTGCTGCGCACCCGCGCACCTTCACTGCGTAGGTGGTCGATAGCAATGTTGCCAGCACAGCGCAGCAGGTAGGTGCTGAGTTCCTCGACCTGCACCAGCGGGCGGCGCCAGAAACGCAGGAACAGGTCCTGCACCAAGTCGGCCGCCGTCGCGCGGCAGCCTACTCGCCGGTTGACCAGGGCTTCCATTTGCGAACGCTGGGACAAAAACACCTGCAGGAAATGCGCACGCCCGCCCGCCGCATCAGCGTGCTGGCTGTCTTGGGGTTCGGGCGGCGTGCTCATCATCATGCAAAGGGCTCAGAGAGTGGCGAAGGCCGCAACGGGGCTGGCCAGCAGGCCGATGCCCGCCAGGATCAGGGCCAGCCTTGGCCGATACGGCAACAACAGCACCAGCAGCAATGCACTGAGCATCAACACCGCGCACCATTCCACCAGGCCCTGGCTCCAGCCGGCAACGGCCACCGCCGGCCAGATCGAGCCGACCAGCAATAACCAACCACCCCCACGCAGACCCAGGCGCCGCCGCGCTGAGGGTTTGCTGTGCAGCAGTTCGCCATGGTGGCGGTCGGTGGACAGGCACAGTGCGGTGAACCCCGTGTAGCACATCAACAGAGCCAGCAGCATTCAGTGCGCCTCCTGCTTAAGAGTCATCGCGCGTGCGCGCTCGGCCTTGGGTTGCGGCGCCGTGCGGTGTTGCATCTTCCAGGCCGCCCAACCGAGGAACACGCCACTGGCCAGGCACGTCAGGTCGAAACCGGCCATGGTCCAATCGCCCTTGGCCAGCGATGTGCCCAGGTGGTACGGCGTGGTCAGTGCATTAAGGAGTGGAACCGCGACAAACAGCAGCGTGCCAAAAGCCAATTGCTCGACCCAAGCCTGACGGCCACGGCGCAAGATGGCGTGCAGAAAGCTCAGGCCCCAGGCGATAAAGAAGGCTTGCACTTCCCAGCCGGAGCGCTCGGCAACGTTCACGGGCAACAGGCGGTTGGCCCAGAAGAAGGTTGCGATGGCGATCATCAAGCCGGACATGCTGGCGATGTTCAGCACTTCCACCAGGCGCAACTCAAATGGCATTACGCCGGTCTTGGCGTGCTTGAGCTGGCGCTTGCCCAGCCAGATCACCAGGCCGGTGCCGATCATCGCCGTACCCGCCAGCCCACAAATAAAGTACAACCAACGCAGCACCGGGCCGGCAAATTGGCCCATGTGCAGGCCGTAGAAACTGCCACCGATCACGGCTGGCAGCGACTGCTCGCCGCTGGTGCGCAACAGTTCGCCGGTGTTGCCGTTGAACGACACGATGCTGTCGAATTCATGCACCACCTTGTCGGAGCTGGCGCGGAACACATTGACCGACGCGTTCACATCGCCGGGGTTATTCACCCCCAGTCGCCCCACATGGCCGCCCCCCCACTGCGCCCGAGCCTGTTCATACATCGGCAACAGCGACATCAACTTGCCCGGCTGCCCCAGCGCCGGCGCGTTGTTGGTGGCGGGGAACACGTCATTAAAGAAGGCACGGGTATCGTTGCCATAGGAGGCCAGGATCGGCGCCGGCATGACCATGCTCATGAAGATCACCAGGCTGCTGTAGGTGATCATCAGGTGGAACGGCAGCACCAGCACGCCCACCGCGTTGTGCCCGTCGAGCCAGGAGCGCTGGCCTTTGCGGGGGCGGAAGGTGAAGAAGTCCTTGAAGATTTTCTTGTGGGTGATGATGCCGGTGATCAAGGCGACGAACATCACCATCGCGGCAATAGTCGATAGCCAGCGGCCCCAGGGGTGGGGCATTTGCAGTTGGAAATGGAAGCGATAGAAGAAGTCGCCGCCCATGCTTTCGCGGGCTTGCACGGCTTGGCCGCTGACTGGGTCGAGGGTTTTCTGGATGAAATTGCCGCGCTTGCCAGGGTCGAGCTTGTCTTGCCACATCACCGACAGGCCAGGATCGCGGTGGTCCGGCAGGTTGATAAACCAACGCGCAGCATTCGGTGCCTGTTGTTGCAGATAGGTTTGGGCAACGCCGAGGCTGCGGGCATCGTCGATAGGATGCGCCAGCACTTCAGGTTGCATCCAATGAGTAATCTCTTCCTTGAAATAGGACAGGGTGCCCGTCAGGAAAATCGCGAACAACAGCCAGCCAAAGATCAGCCCCGCCCAGGTGTGCAACCAGGCCATGGCCTGGCGAAAGCCTTCTTTCATGTGCGCACCATCCACAGCCCCACACCCGCCAGGGTGGCAAATGCGGCGCTGGGTAACATCACGCCAAACCAGGCACGCCATGCGGTGCGGCAGGCAAAACACCAGAGCACCGCCAACAGGTAGAACACAAACGAACTCATCATCCCGGTAATCACCGCGTCGGCGCGGGAGGTGGGCATCCACAACGCCAGGCAGATGGCGGCCAGGGAGGCCATCAGGTAGCCACCGACCACAGCCGCGAGCACTCGGGATGTGACAGCCAGACGGTAACGCGTGGGAAGTGAGGTTTTGCTTTTCATGCGGGAGGCGCCAGGTTCATCAGCCAGCAATATTAATGATAAATATTCTCATAAGCAAAACAGAACGTTTAAAACACCTGCCCGCACGCATTGCCGAACCCCACCCAGCCGCCTACAATGCGAACAATTCTTGTTCTCTAACGTATGCCGATACGTGTGGAGTGATTGTGTTGCAGCCGTCCACTACCGTCGAAGTGTTGTACAACGACCATCACCACTGGCTCACCGGCTGGTTGCGACGCAAGCTCGGCTGCCCGGAAAGCGCGGCTGACCTGGCGCAAGACACCTTTATCCGCGTGCTCACGGCCCGTGAAACGCCCACGCTGATCGAACCCCGCGCCTTCCTCACCACCGTCGCCAAGCGCGTGCTGTTCAATTTCTACCGCCGCCAGGACCTCGAACGCGCCTACCTCGACGCCCTGGCACAAATGCCCGAGCACGTTGCGCCGTCGGAAGAAGACCGCGCGATCATCCTGCAAACCTTGGTGGAGCTGGACCAACTGCTCGACGGCCTGCCCGTTCAGGTCAAGCGTGCATTCCTACTGGCGCAACTTGACGGCCTGACCTACGCGCAAATCGGCGCCGAACTGGGCATTTCCATCGCCACCGTCAAACGTCACCTGACCAAAGCCGCCATGCGCTGCTATTTCGCCCTATGAATTTCTCGACCCAAGTCGCCGAACAGGCCGTGCACTGGCTGATGGAAATGCAGCAAGGCGCCCTCAACCCACGCCAGCAAGCGGCGTGGCAGCAATGGCTGAATGCCCACAGCGAGCACCAGCGTGCGTGGGACCATATGCAACGCGTCAACCAGCGCCTGCGCGGCATGCCGTCGCCCCTGGCCCATGCCGCACTGAACGCGCCAACTTCCACCAGCCGTCGTCAGGCCCTCAAGCTGTTGCTGATCCTCGGCGCCGGTTCCGCCGCTGCCTGGGGCCTGCGCCAGCAACATATCCTGCCGCCGCTGACTGCCGACTACCGCAGCCCGGTGGGCCAGCGGCGCAAAGTGCAGTTGGCCGATGGCAGCCAGTTGCAGCTCAACACCGGCAGTGCGGTGGATGTGCATTTCGATGGCCAGCAGCGCCTGATCCGCCTTCTCGAAGGCGAGATCCTGTTGACCGCCGCCAGCGGCAACACACCGCTCAACGTCTTGACCGGCCAGGGCCTGCTCAGCAGTCAAAAAGCGCGCTTCAACGTGCGCCAATTCAACGACCACGCCCAACTGGCGGTACTCGACGGCCAGGTCGAGGTGATGCCCAACACCTACAGCGGCCTGCCGTTGGTGGTCCAGGCCGCGCACCAAGTCAACTTCACCCGCAAAGGCTGGGACACCCCACGCCCCACCGACGCCAACAGTGGCGCCTGGGCCGATGGCATGTTGATGGCTGCGCACATGCGCCTCGAAGACTTCCTCGGCGAACTGGGCCGCTATCGCCGTGGCCAACTCAATTGCGATCCGCAAGTGGCCAACCTGCTGATCTCCGGCAGCTACCCGCTGGACGACAGCGAGCGCATTCTCGACCTGCTGGAGGTGAGCCTGCCGGTCAAGGTGCGGCGCTTTACCCGCTATTGGGTGAACGTACAGGCCCGCGCCTGAAATTATTTTCAACATCTGTGAGCCGTTTTCCACACCTCGCGTGACAGAGAAGGAAAGCCACCTTGATCCTTCCTTCTCAGGACCGCTCTTCATGCCCCAGCAACCGACGCTTCTTGCCCGCACCCTGCGCCAACTCCTACTCGGCGCCAGCCTGAGTCTTACGGTGCTGCCCGCTGTGATGGCCGCCGAGGCCAAGCCTTATCACATCGCCCCCACTTCGCTGGAAGCTGCGCTGAACCAGTTTGGCCGCGAAGCCGGTGTGTTGATCTCCTTCGGTTCCGAAGTGACAGCCGGCCTGCAGAGCCGTGGCCTGTCGGGCAATTTCAGCGCCGCCGAAGGCCTGCAGAAGCTGCTGGAGGGCACCGGCCTGCAAGCCCGCGCCGAAGGCGACAATGCCTACAGCCTGCAACCGGCCAATGCGCCGGCGACTATCGAGCTGGGCACTTCCAGCGTGGTCGGCGACTGGCTCGGCGATGCTGCACAAACCAACGTGTTCGAACACCCCGGCGCCCGTGATGTCATCCGCCGCGAAGAATTCGAACGCCAAGGCGCCACCCAGGCCCGCGATGTACTCAACCGCATCCCCGGCGTGAACGCCCCGGAAAACAACGGCACCGGCAGCCACGACATGGCGCTCAACTTCGGTATTCGCGGGCTCAACCCGCGCCTGGCGTCGCGCTCCACGGTGTTGATGGACGGCATCCCGGTGCCCTTCGCGCCTTATGGCCAGCCGCAACTGTCGTTCGCGCCTATCAGCATGGGCAACATGGACGCGGTGGACGTGGTGCGCGGCGGCGGCGCCGTGCGTTACGGCCCGCAGAACGTCGGCGGCGTGGTCAACTTCGTGACCCGCGCCATCCCGGATGCGCCCACGGTCAAAGGCGGCTTGCAGACCGAAACCAGCCCGTCTTCCAGCCATGACGGCTTCAAGACCACCGCCAACCTGCTGGCCGGCGGCACCGCTGACAACGGCCTGGGCGGCGCGATCCTGTACTCGGGCACCCGTGGCGGCGACTGGCGCGAAAACAGCAATACACGCATCGACGACCTGATCCTCAAGGGTAAATACCAGCTGGATGAAGCCAACAGCTTCAACGCCATGGCCCAATACTACGAAGGCCAGGCCGATATGCCTGGGGGCTTGAACGTTGCGGACTACAAGGCCGATCCGTATCAGTCCACCCGCCCCTACGACAAATTCTGGGGTCGGCGCACCATGTTCAACGCCGGTTACCGCTACCAGGAAGACCGCCGCGAATTCACCGTAAACACCTTCTTCACCACCACCCTGCGCAACGGCTACCTGGACCAGACGCGCTTCCTGTCCCTGTCGCCCCGTGAATACTGGGTGCGCGGCCTGGAAACCCGTTTCGCCCAAGGCTTCGACCTTGCCAACACCAGCCACGAAGTCGGCGTGGGCTACCGCTATATCAACGAAGCCGGGCACGAACTGCGCTACACCACGCCGATTACCGCCAACCAGCAGATCCCGACCACCAATAGCAAAAACGACCGCGACACCCGTGGCAGCACCGAAGCCAATGCGTTCTTCATCGACGACCGCATTGATATCGGCAAGTGGACCATCACCCCAGGCGTGCGCTACGAAATGGTCAAGTCCCAACAGACCGACCACATCAACAACCTCAACTACAAAGGCGACTACAACACCGCGTTGCCAGCGCTGAACGTGCTCTACCACCTCACCGACAGTTGGAACCTCTACGCCAACACCGAAGGTTCGTTCGGCAGCGTGCAGTACAGCCAGATGGCCAAGCGCGTGCCCAAAGGTGAAGTCAAACCGGAAAAAGCCCGCACCTGGGAAATCGGCACACGCTACGACGACGGCACCTTGCGTGCAGAGATCGGCGCGTTCCTGATCAACTTCGACAATCAGTATGAAAGCAACCAGACCGACGACTCGGTGATTGCCCGTGGTGAAACGCGCCACCAAGGCATCGAAACCAGCGTCAACTACGCCCTCGACGGTTTGAGCCCGGCGCTGGCCGGCTTTGACGTGTACGCCAGCTACGCCTACGTCGACGCCACCATCCGCGAAGACGGCCCGAACAAAGGCAACCGTGTGCCCTTCTCCTCCAAGCACAAAGGCACGATGGGCGTGGGCTACACCGAAGGCCGCTGGAAACTCAATGTGGACAGCAGCTTCCAGAGCAGCCAGTTCGCCGACAACGCCAACACCCAGCAGGAAAGTGCTGACGGCAGCACCGGACGTATCCCTGGCTACATGCTGTTCAGCAGCCGCGCGGCGTACGATTTCGGCCCGCAGCTGTCGGATTTGAACGTGGCGGTAGGTGTGAAAAATATCTTTAACACCCAGTACTTCACCCGCTCGTTTGATGACAATAACAAGGGCAAGTACGTCGGCGAGCCACGCACGGTGTACGTGCAGACCTCCATCGCGTTCTAACAACACCACAACCTGTGGCAAGGGCGCTTGTTGTGGCGAGGAAGCTTGCTCCCGCTGGAGTGCGCAGCAGTCCCATTCGTTTAAACGACGGGTGGGGCCGCTGCGCGACCCAGCGGGAGCAAGCTCCCTCGCCACATTAACTGCCCGCCAGGCAGCTCGGGGTGGCCGCCACCAGGGCGTCGATGGCGCAGCGGGTTTTGGCCGGCATATGGGGTGCGGTCGGCCAAATCACGTGGATCGGTGAGGGTTGCTCGCGGTAGCCCGGCAGTACCGCCACCAATTGTCCGCGCAGCACATAGTGCGCAATCAACCAACTTGGCAGCCAGGCCAGGCCGACACCTGCAATCGCAGCGTCGGCCACGGCTTGGAGATCGTCCAGTACCAAGGGCGATATCACCCCCGAGCGATGGGGAGTATTGGCTCTGTAAGCAATGCCTCGATGGCCTGCCAGGTCATTGCTCGACTCAATTCGAGCCGCTCGTTGCAAATACGCCGGTGACGCGGCCAACCCCACGGCCTGCTCCCCCAGGCGACGTGCGCTCAAACGATCGGTGTCGGGCAAGGGGCCAATGCGCACGGCGATATCGAAGCCCTCTTGAGTCAGGTCGATCATACGGTCAGAGAAGCAAATCTCGACCTCCAGCTGCGGATACCGGTCCATCAACCCCCACAACGCAGGCGCCGCATAGTGGTGCCCAAACGCTAATGGCACGCTGGCCCTCAACCGCCCGCGAGGCTGTTGGCGGCCGCTTTCCAGTACCGATTCGGCGGCCTCAAGTTCGGCCAGTGCACGCAGACAATGCTCGTAGTACGCCTGCCCGTCTTCTGTCAGATGCTGGCGTCGGGTCGAACGCTGCAACAGGCGCGTGCCCAAGCGCGCTTCCAATCGCGCCAGGCCCTTGCCGACCGCAGAGCGTGTGAGGTTCAGCCGTTCGGCGGCCTCCGTCAGATTGCCGCTTTCCACGATCTGGAGGAACAGTTCAACGCCATCAAAACGTGGGGTAGTCATGGTTTTATTGTCGCCCTTCATTCCCGTATCAACGGAAAACTTATCACGAATAAAGCGCTGAATTCCCATGAAAATAGCCTGACTTCATCTTTCAGGAGCATCCCATGCCACCCGCAGCCACGTTATCGGCCAGCAGCACGCCCAGCACCGCCAGAAACGGCGTCGCCCTCACCGCCGTATGCCTGGTGGCCCTGATGTTCGGCCTGGAAATCTCCAGTGTGCCGATCATCCTACCCACCCTCGAACAGCAACTGGGCACCGGTTTCCAGGACGCTCAATGGATCATGAATGCCTACACCCTGGCCTGTACCAGCGTGCTGATGGCGGCGGGCACTTTGGCGGATCGCTTCGGCCGGCGGCGCATGCTGGTGCTGTGTTTATGGCTGTTTGGCCTGGCATCGCTGGCGTGTGGGCTGGCCAACGACGCTTCAACCCTGATTGCGGCACGTTTCGTACAAGGTGTGGGTGCTGGCGCGATGATGATCTGTCAGTTCGCGATTCTGTCGCACCAGTTCCGCGAGCCGGCAACGCGGGCCCGGGCGTTTGCAGTTTGGGGCGTGATCGCGGGCATTGGCTTGGGCTTCGGGCCGATGGTGGGCGCGTTGATCCTGGCAGTGGCGGACTGGCGCTGGGTATTTCTCGTACATGTGCCGCTGACCTTGCTCACGTTGGGGCTGCTGCATATCAGCGTGCAGGAGTCCCGCGACCCCGCCGGGCATCGCCTTGACATCGCCGGCATGCTCACCCTGACGCTGGCCGTGTTCGCCCTGGTGTATTTCATCACCCAAGGCAGCGAGTACGGTTTCGGCACGCCGGCCATGCTCGGTTGGGCGGCGTTGTCGCTGGTCGGCATGTTGCTGTTCATCTGCGCTGAACGCCGCAGCGCCCACCCAATGTTCGATTTCTCGGTGTTTCGCATCCAACGTTTCAACGGTGCGTTGATGGGCTCAATCGGTATGAATTTCAGCTTCTGGCCGTTCATGATCTACCTGCCGCTCTACTTCCAGGCCGGCCTGGGCTACGACACCCTGACCACCGGCGGCGCCCTGCTCGCCTATACCTTGCCGACCTTGCTGATCCCACCATTGGCCGAACGCCTGGCCTTACGCTACGGCGCCGAACGCATCATCCCTCTGGGCCTTGGATTGATGGGCGCAGGCTTCCTGAGCATGGCCGCCGTGAACAGTGCCGCTCAACCGAGCATCGTGCTGGTACTGGCCAGTTGCGTAGTTGCCGGGGTTGGCCTGGCGCTGACTAACTCACCCACCACCAACACCACCACGGGGGCCGTCTCGGCGGACCGTGCGGGCATGGCCTCGGGCATCGACTTGAGTGCGCGACTGATCACCCTGGCACTCAATATCGCGCTGATGGGGTTGGTGCTGCTGCTGGGGATCGCTCATCAGTTATCGGCTGTGTTGCCCGCAAGCACCGTGCTGGATTGGCCAGCGATCAGCCAGAACATTGCAGCGGGCAAACTGAACTCGCCAGGACTTACGTTTACCGATGCCCAGGCTGCGCTGCGCCACGGCGCCGGGTGGGCGATGCTTTTCGCGGGGTTTGGGGCTGCCGGGCTGGCGCTGCTGAGTGGGTATTTCTTCCGACGCGAACACTAACGAAAACGGGCCTGCATTTGCAGGCCCGCTCTATGGGGGATGAAAGAACTTTCAGCTATCAGCTATTAAACACGGCGCGTTCTTTTTCCAGAAACTCCTGTTCAAGCTCATCTTCATTGACCTTGGTGTCCGACAGACTTCTACCGGCAGCGCGTGGCTTGCCTTGCAGTCGGCCAAACAGATGTTCCAGCGCATGATCCAGCTTGGTGGCCGCACCGTCGATCGCCTGTTCCAGGGTGTCGGCTTTGTGCAGCACCGAAACCGGTTGATGACCTTTTGGTCGCGCTTCCAGACGGCAACTCAGATCATGGGGACCGGGCTTGTCGCCGTTCTCATCCCGCAGGTAGACCTCCACTCGGGTCAGGTCTTCTTCGTAACGTTCGAGCGTGCTCTCAATGGTAGTTCGTACCCACTCCTCCAGTCGGATGCTGCTTTCAATATGGTTATCGCTATTGACTTGGATTTGCATAGTTCTTCCCTTATTTCAGCTAGCTCGCGAGAGGTCACAACTGCAACACCGATGCGGTGAAACCATGACCTCTTAACTACACAATTGAGCAGTCAGAGAAACAATTCAACCCCTTTGAAAAGATAAATCCTACATTACAAATTAAGTCTGACTACGAGCAAAAACACTGTTAGGGTGGGGAGTTAGTTACATCTTCTTACGCCTAGCCGACCTCACAATTGCCCCTCTCCCAAGGGGTGCAATCCGCGAAAAATCTCCGCCTCCTCCACCAGCCAATCATGCACCGCCCGCACGCCCGGATGGCTCAGCGCGCCCGGCGCATACAGCAACACGTAGCGTTTGTGATTGGGCACCGCCAGGCCGAACGGCACGATCAAGGTGCCGCGCTCCAACTCATCGTTGAGCAAGGTGCGCCGTGCAATGGCCACGCCCATGCCGGCGATGGCGGCTTCGATGGTCAAGTGGTTGCGGTTGAAGGTGTGGCCACGGCGTACATCGGCGTCGTGATAGCCGATGGCATTCAGGTAAAACTCCCACTCGGCGTACTCATAACTCCCACGCCACGCGGTAATGTCATGCAGCAGGGGGAAATGCACCAGGTCGGCCGGGCCATGCAACGGCGGGCGACCCCGTAGCAGGCTTGGTGCGCACACCGGGAAAATCTGCTCATCCAACAGGGCTGTGGATAACAGGCCGGGGTAGCTGCCATCGTTGAGGTCGATGGCCAGGTCGAAGTCCCCCTCATGCAGGGCGATGCTGCTGTCTTCGGCAACCATGCGCAGTTGTATGTCCGGAAAACGTTGCTGCAAGCGTGGCAATCGCGGGGTCAGCCACTTGCCGAGAAACGACGGAATCGAGCGCAGGCGCAATGTACCGCTGATCATCCCTGCATCCAGCCGCTGCAATTCGGCATCGATGCTGCCGTAGGCCTCCCCCACCGTCGCCGCCAGGCGTTGCCCCTCGGCGCTCAGTTCCACGCCGCGTGCCCGGCGATGAAACAACCGAAAGCCCAAACGCTCCTCCAGCTGCCGGATCTGCTGGCTCACCGCCCCTGGCGTGATGTGCAGTTCTTCGGCGCAGCGGGTGAACGACAAATGCCGCGCAGCACAGGAGAAAACGTGCAGCCAGACGTAGGTCTGGCCATGAAGGGGCCGGGCCATAGGGTTTAGTCCTGCTAAAGGGTGTCTTAGGATAATTCGTTGGTCAGTGCCGATCCAGAGGCTCAGTATCGCGCCAATTGCGCTCGTCCTACAAAACATGGCAGCGATTCCTACTCCATTGCTTGTAAGGCTTTAGCATGGCTATCAGTGTTTTTGATCTATTCAAGGTGGGCATCGGCCCGTCCAGCTCCCACACCGTCGGCCCCATGCGGGCGGCGGCGACCTTTGCCCAAGCCCTGATTGACCAACAATTGTTGGGCGCTACCCGTCGCATTGAAGTGCGTCTGTACGGCTCGCTGTCCGCTACCGGCGTCGGCCATGCCACCGACCGCGCCTGTGTGATGGGGTTGATGGGCGAGTGGCCGGACAAGGTCGATCCCACCACGATCAACACGCGTATCCAGCACCTTCGCGAATCCGGCCGGCTATTGCTCGCAGGCCAGCAGGACATTGCCTTCAACTGGCACACGGATCTCCTGCTGCTGGACGAGAGCCTGCCCTACCACCCCAACGCCATGTCCCTGCACGCCTATGGCGACAGCGGCCTGTTGAGCGAGCAAACCTATTACTCGGTGGGCGGCGGCTTCATCATCGAAGCGGCTGAGGCCGAGTCGGGTATTGCGCCGACCAGTGATGTGGCATTGCCCTACGACTTTTCCAGCGCCGTCGAGTTGCTGGCCCTGTGCAACAAGCACGGCTTGCGGGTTAGCGAATTGATGATGGCCAACGAACGCGCCTGGCGCAGCGATGAAGACATCCGCAGCGGCCTGCTGCATATCTGGTCGGTGATGCGCGAGTGCGTAGAGCAAGGCCTGCGCGATGAAGGCATCTTGCCCGGTGGCCTGGACGTGCCGCGCCGTGCGGCGAAATTGCACCGCAGCCTGTTGGAAATCGGCAAACCGAATGTGATCACGTCGACCTTGTCGGCGATGGAGTGGGTGAACCTGTTCGCCCTCGCCGTCAACGAAGAAAACGCCGCCGGCGGGCGTATGGTCACCGCGCCCACCAATGGCGCGGCGGGGATCATCCCGGCGGTGCTGCATTACTACATGAAATTCAACGCCGACGCGTCTGACGACGATGTGGTCAATTTCTTCCTGGCCGCCGCCGCTGTCGGCATCCTGTGCAAGAAAAATGCCTCAATCTCCGGCGCCGAAGTCGGCTGCCAGGGCGAAGTCGGCTCGGCCTGCGCCATGGCCGCCGCCGGGCTCGCCGATATCCTTGGCGCCACCCCGGAGCAACTGGAAAACGCCGCCGAAATCGGCCTGGAACACAACCTCGGCCTCACCTGCGACCCCGTCGGCGGCCTGGTGCAAGTGCCCTGCATCGAGCGCAACGCCATCGCCGCCGTCAAGGCGATCAACGCCACGCAAATGGCCCTGCGTGGTGATGGCAAACACTTCATTTCCCTCGACCGGGTGATCCGCACCATGCGCGATACCGGCGCCGACATGCATGACAAATACAAAGAAACTTCACGGGGCGGCCTGGCCGTGAGCTGGGTGGAATGCTGAGGAGCATTCCCTGACCGTCCCAACGTGAGCCCGCGCAAAAATAATAACGAGGCAATAACGATGACCGATGTACGTACACCTGCTGCCGAAAATCCTGCTGTAGAGAGCACCGTTACAACTGGCTGGACCAAACACGACACCACCTGGATGCTCGGCCTCTACGGCACCGCCATCGGTGCCGGCACCCTGTTCCTGCCGATCAACGCTGGCGTCGGCGGCTTCTGGCCGTTGATCGTGTTGGCACTGCTGGCTTTCCCGATGACCTTCTTCGCCCACCGTGGGCTGACGCGCTTTGTGTTGTCGGGCAAATCCGGCGACATCACCGAAGTGGTCGAAGAACACTTCGGCGTCGGCGCGGGCAAGCTGATTACTTTGCTGTATTTTTTTGCGATCTTCCCGATCCTGCTGGTGTACAGCGTGGCGCTGACCAACACCCTGGGCAGTTTTATGGAGCACCAACTGCACATCGCGCCGCCGCCCCGGGCGATTCTGTCGCTGGTGCTGATCCTCGGCCTGATGGCCATTGTGCGGTGCGGCCAAGGCGTGATCGTCAAGGCCATGAGCGTGCTGGTCTACCCGTTCGTCGCGGCCCTGCTGTTGCTGGCGTTCAGCCTGATTCCCAACTGGAACGGCGCGTTCTTCGCCTCGGCCGGTGATGGCATGCCAATGCCACTGTTCTTCAAGACCCTGTGGCTGGCGATCCCGGTGATGGTGTTTTCCTTCAACCATTCGCCGATCATCTCCGCGTTCGCCGTCGACCAAAAACGCGTGTACGGCCCACAGGCCGAGCGTAAAAGCAGCGGCATCCTCGCCACTGCCCACGGCATGATGGTGCTGACGGTGATGTTCTTCTGCTTCAGTTGCGTGCTGGCCCTGTCGCCAGCGGACCTGGCAGCGGCCAAAGCGCAAAACATTTCGATCCTGTCGTACCTGGCCAACCACTTCCAGACCCCGGTGATCGCCTACGCTGCGCCGTTGATTGCGCTGGTGGCCATTACCAAATCGTTCCTAGGCCACTACATCGGCGCCAGCGAAGGGTTCCAGGGACTGATCGTCAAATCCCTGCGCGGACGCAACCGTTCGATGTCGGCCAAATGGCTGGAACGCAGCACTGCACTGTTCATGGTGCTCACCTGCTGGGCCGTGGCCACCTTCAACCCGAGCATCCTGGGCATGATCGAAACCATGGGCGGGCCGATCATCGCGTGCTTGCTGTTCCTGATGCCGATGTATGCGATCCGCCGCGTGCCATCGCTGCGCCAGTATTCGGGCCAGGTATCCAATGTCTTTGTAGTGGTGATCGGGCTGATTGCGCTGTCTGCGATCGTTTTCTCAGTACTGCCCTGAAATAGCCCACCGCTCTCAAGAACAACTTAGATCAAATGTGGGAGGGGGCTTGCCCCCGATTGCGGTGCATCAGCCAATGAATACTTGGCTGACACACTGCAATCGGGGGCAAGCCCCCTCCCACATTCAAACCCCACTGCCTGGTAGATCGCTGTACGGCACGGCCCTTGCTGTACAGCCCTTGAGGAAAACGGACCTTGCGAAAACCTCAGCGACGGAGTGGCCAGTGGTCAGGAAGCGCGAACTAATCCCGACACCGGTCGTCAATGACTGCATGTTCTTATCAGGCGGTACGCACCATGGACAATCCTTTTCAGATCATCACCGACACCTTCACCCCTGAATACCGCGTCAATTTGAGCATCCAACGGCTGGACGGCAGCATCATGCTCACCCTCTCCAACGAGGCGGGCGTGGTGGCCAAACGCATGATCAGCGCCGAACAGCGCAACGACCCGGCCCGTCTCAAGCGGCTGGTGCAAAGCATTCAATTCGGCATCGCCATCGAACAGGGCCACAGCGCCATGGAGATTCTGGCGGTGATGACCGATGGCGATCACAAACTGTTGCAGCGCCCGCCGGCGCGGACGCTGCCCTTTAGCGTCGGGCTTTAAAGCTCGCCCTTCTCGGTTTCCAGGCTCGCCTCGCCCTTGCGACGCGGGCCTTCGACTTTCACCGAAGGGAACGCCGACGACGCGTAGCGCACCACCAGAATCGAGAACGCCAACAGCAAAATCCCACCGCACAGGTAGATGATGCCCACGTCTGGCGGGTTGTGGTGGGACACGTTGGAGATCAAAAGGCGCGTCAGCGCGGTGATCGCTACGTAGATCAGGAAGCGCACCGGCATGTGGTTGGTCTTGAAGTAAATCCCGACCATCGCCCCCAGTTCCAGGTAGATGAACAGCAGCAAGATGTCGTCGATCTTGATGTGCCCATTCTCCAGCATCCCCAAAAACTCCATCACCGCCGCCCAGGCCGTCACTGCACCAATGGCGAACAACGCCAGGTAGTGGAACGACTCGACAAACAGATTGCCCAGGGACTCGGCCAGTTCATGCACGTTCTGGCGCAGCCTTTCGGCCCAGTTGATTTTCACGATGGTGCTTCCTTAGGTCGACTCGACCGGATAATGCGGGTTGGACGTGACGGTTGTTCTGCATGCAGAAAAAAGGCCAGACACTGCTAGGTGAGATGATGGCGGGGTGATATGAGGCACGTGCTCGGACAAGCAGAGAACAAATTTTGCTCATCCGAACAGGTTTGCTAGGGATACCGCTGGCGCGCATGTAATACCGAGAGAACCCGAATATGGTCTGCCACCTGATAAACGACCAGATAATTCGGATGAACCACCATTTCTCGCGTACCGACGACTCGGCCAGGGCGATAAAGATGGGGTCTTCGAGAGAGAGCCAGTACCGAGGCTTCGATTGCTCGGTTTAGCTCAAGAGCGGCTACAGGGTTGCGGTCGCTGAGGTAATCAATAATTTGCCGGAGTTGCACCCGCGCTGCGGGGGCCCACTCAATCAGCATCGCCTTTCTTGCGTTTGGACTCGATCAGCGCCTGCATCTCAGCCATCACCTGGTCATGAGGAATACCGGGGCTCGGGTCATCAAGAGCAGCTTGCACCTTGGCGCGAAACCAACGGTCGTAATTGTCGGCGTGCTCGTCGGTATCCAAAGGGATACCGGAGGAAAAAGACGTGTCCATGAAAGCCTCCGTTATCGATGAGGAAGGAGTCTAGTCGCTGACGATTTTGCTGTCGTGTTTCAAGCGATGAAGTGAGTAACAGGAAAAAACGAAGCTGCTGCGACTATCTTTTTGACCATTCCCACAGGCGTGGGAACGGTCAACGGGCAAGGAATCAAGCTGGGGCGACTTGCTCCAGAGCTTGATCGACTAACAAGCTGCCCATTTCCACCAGTTGGTGGATGGCCAACACCAAACTTCGCTGCGGGCCTTCAAGGTCGAATGCCAGCGTACTAGCCATTTCTCGGGCACTACCTAAGGTCTCGCTGGCGTTTGCCAGCAAGGTTTCGACATCTGCATTAGGTGTAACGCTGAATAGAACCGAATCACTCGACGGAGGGTTGGGGGTGATTTTCTTCATGGTGCATAGCCTCGTAATGGGACCTTCACCGTCTGCCGCCAAGCAGATTGGGTGACGGATTACACAAGGTTGGCGGACCGGTTACGGGCAACCCGGCACCCCGAAGGGTCCCTGTGCAACCCGTCATGACACATGAATGAAAGCAAAAAATACCGCCTGCAATCATGTTGGGTGCGCTGTAGCGCCATCGTACACCGGGCCGCCAAGCCCGCTCGCTGCAAATGCAGCGCCCGAGGAAGGTCAGCCAACGAACAATTCCAACGCAACCCCGGCAAGTTGTCAGAAATTTCCCTTGTAGCAAACCCCCACATCCCAACTACATTAAATTCCTACCAACCCCACACCAAGGTTGACTTATCCCTTTCACTGTATATAAATACAGCATCTTTCAGGCGCCACCCCGCTGAATAACTGGCCAGCTTCACCCCCGGGCCAGCCTGCAACACTCCGACCCACACTGGACAAAACGACGAGGCCACTATGGCTGTTGAAACCCTTTACCGCAGTACCCGCGATTTGGAGACTACGTTCGTGGACCGCAAACTTGCCGATGCACATGACCAGATGCTGGAGCTGGCCGAGGAACTCGCCAAGGTGCTGATGGCCAACGTGCCGGACCTTTCCGAAGAGCAGGCAGAAAACGCCAGTATCTTCATGGCGAAGAACCGCACCGTCTTTGCGGCCGCGTTCAAGAGCAACGCCTCGGCCTTGAGCGAGCTGTCTGGCGCCGCCGAATAAGCCCTGCTGGAAAAGTGTTTTCCAGTAATGGCACTGACATGACGGTGCCTGCCCCTTAGGATTTCTTTCTTTGCGGGTAGGAACCGACCATGACGCAGCTGCGCCAAGACCTCACTTTCATCATGCCGTTTTCGAACGTGCTGCATTTGCCCTTTGCGCAAAAGCTCAAGGCCACGCAGTTGGCAGGCTTCGGCGCCTTGGCGCTGCAACCCCAGGAAGTCCAGCGCATCAATGCCGGCGGTTTGTCGATTGCGGACATGAAGTCGATGGCCGCCGACCATGGCGTAACCATCGCCCGCCTCGACCCGCTCTGCACCTGGAACCCCAACTGGCACCCCAACAATATGGACAGCGCGTTCATTGCCGATCACTCGATGACCACCGAGGCGTTTTTTGCGATGAGCCAGGCGTTAGGCTGCGGGCATATGAGCCTGAACGCCACCTATGTGGCCGACGCTTATTCCCTGGAGCAACAGGTCGAGCACTACGCGGCGATCTGCCGCTTGGCGGCTGAGTTCGGGCTGGTGTGTGACCTGGAGCCGATCCCGATGTGGGGCGTGCAAACCCTGGAGCAAGGCTGGGACATCGTGCGTCAGGCGGATGCGCCCAACGGTGGCCTGGTGTTCGACACCCTGCACTTCGTACGTGGCAACTCGACGCTGGAAGCGATAGAAGCCATGGCCGGTGACAAGATTCATTGCGTACAGATCTGCGATGGCATCCACCCGCTGGAACAAGGCGTGACCCTTGAGGCCGATTGCTTCAACCGGATGTGGCCGGGCACGGGCAATTTCCCGCTGGCGGACATCGTCACTGCACTGGAAAAAATCAACGGCTTGAACCAGGTCGGCCCGGAAGTCTTCTCCCTGGCGAACCAACAACTGTCCGCCGAACAAGTCGCCCGCGCCTGCCGCGAATCCCTCGCCCATTACCCCGAGTTGTTAAGCAACCACTAAGCAAAAAAAGGGCTTGGAACCGAAAAGATTCCAAGCCCAAAGCGGTACACCGACACACCATGCAGCCATTGCTCAAGCAGTGCCCTCAGGCACGATTCTTCTGATACACATCCACGAACACCGCGGACAACAGCACGGCGCCTTTGATCATTTGTTGGTAGTCCACGCCGATGCCCATGATCGACATGCCGTTGTTCAGCACGCCCATGATGAACGCGCCGATCACCACCCCAATCACCTTGCCCACGCCACCGGACGCCGAGGCGCCGCCGATGAACACGGCCGCGATCACGTCCAGCTCAAAACCACTGCCGGCACGAGGTGTGGCGCTGTTCAAGCGGGCCACGAAGATCAACCCGGCCACCGCCGCCAGCACGCCCATGTTGACGAAGGTGAAGAACGTCACCCGCGCCGTGTTGATGCCAGACAGCTTGGCCGCCTTGAGGTTGCCGCCCACCGCGTAGACCCAACGCCCGATCACCGTGCGGTTCATGATGAAGGTGTAGAGGCCGATCAACAGGCACATGATCACCAGCACCGCCGGCAAGCCCCGGTAGGTGGCGAGCAGGTAGCAGAAGCCGATGATCAACGCGCCGAGCACGCCGTTTTTCAACAAAAACAGCGGCATCGCCACCGGCGCGGTGCCTGCCTTGATCGTACGGCGGCGCGCGCGCCACTCCACCCACACAAACGACGCCACCACCAACACCCCCAGCAAAATCGAGGTGATGCGCAAGCCGCCGCCCTGGAAAGGATCCGGCAGGAACCCGGCGCTCAGCGCCACGAAATGCTCAGGAAACGGCCCGATGGATTGGCCATTGGAAATCGCGATGGTGGCGCCGCGAAACACCAGCATCCCGCCCAGGGTCACGATAAACGAGGGCATGCCCCAGAACGCCACCCAATACCCTTGCGCCGCACCGATCAAGCCGCCCGCCAGCAGGCAGATCAGCGACACGGTGACGAAGTCCATGCGGTACTGCACCATCAACACCGCCGCAATCGAGCCGATCACGCCGACAATCGAACCCACCGACAAGTCGATATGCCCGCACACGATCACCATCAGCATGCCCAGCGCCATCACCACGATGTAGCTGTTTTGCAGGATCAGGTTGGTCAGGTTCAACGGCTGCAACAACGCGCCGTCGGTGAAGATCTGAAAGAACACCACGATCACCAGCAACGAGGTGAGCAGGCCGTACTCGCGGGCACCGCGCTTGAACGCAGGAAACAGGTTGGCTTTGGGCGCCACCGGCGGGGCTATTACGTTATTCACAGATCACCTCGTTTTTCATAATCGCGTGCATGATGCGTTCCTGGGAGGCTTGCGCGATGGGGAACTCACCGACAAAACGGCCTTCGTTCATCACGTAGATGCGGTCACAGGTACCGAGCAATTCGGGCATCTCGGACGAGATCATCACCACGCATTTGCCCTGTGCCACCACGTCGTTGACCACCGTGTAAATCTCGTACTTGGCACCCACGTCGATGCCACGGGTGGGCTCATCGAGAATCAGCACTTCGGGGTTGGAAAACAGCCACTTGGCCAGCACCACTTTCTGCTGGTTGCCGCCGGACAGACGCTCCACCGGCTGGCGCAGGTCAGGGCTGCGGATACGCAAGGTGCGTCGATAGCCGTCACCCACACCGCTCTCTTCCCCTTCATTGACCACCCAGCGCCGTGCCAGGGACTTGAGGCTGGCCAGGCTGACGTTGCGGCCAATGCCGTCACCCAACACCAGGCCTTGGCCCTTGCGGTCTTCGGTGGCATAGGCGATGCCTTGGTCGATAGCCTTGCGCACCGTGCGCAGGTCCAGTTGCTTGCCCGCCAGGTGCGCAGTGCCGCGAATGTTTTTGCCGAACGCGCCGCCGAACAGGCTCATGGCCAATTCGGTGCGGCCCGAGCCCATCAGCCCGGCGATGCCGATCACTTCGCCGCGCCGCGCGTGAAAGCTAATGTTGCGAATGAAATCCTGGCCCGGTCGGTCCGGGTGTTCCACCGACCAGTCGTTGACCTCGAACAGCTTGTTCCCCAGTTGCGGGTCGCGGGTTGGGTAGCGGTCGGCCAACTCGCGGCCGACCATGGCTTGCACCAGACGGTCTTCCTTCAGCGGCTCGACCGTGCAGTCGATGACGTCCACCGTGGCGCCATCGCGAATCACCGTGACACCATCGGCCACCTTGGCAATTTCATTGAGCTTGTGGGAAATGATGATCGAAGTGATGCCCCGGCTTTTAAGCCCGAGCATCAGTTCGAGCAGGCGTTCGCTGTCGTTCTCGTTGAGGCTGGCGGTCGGTTCGTCGAGGATCAGCAAACGCACTTCCTTGCCCAGCGCCTTGGCGATTTCCACCAATTGCTGCTGGCCGATACCCAACTGATTCACCGGGGTCTGCGGCGAGACCGCCAGGCCGACTTTATCGAGCAACACCTTGGCGCGCTTATGGGCCAGGGACCAATCGATCACGCCCCGGCTGGCTACCTCGTGCCCAAGGAACAGGTTCTCGGTGATCGACAGCATCGGCACCAGCGCCAGTTCCTGGTGGATGATGCAAATGCCTAGGGCTTCGCTGTCACGCAGGTCGGCAAACTTGCGCTCAATGCCATCAAAGTGGATCGCCCCTTCATAACTCCCGGCGGGATACACACCGCTGAGGATTTTCATCAGGGTCGATTTACCGGCACCGTTTTCACCGCAGATCGCGTGAATCTCGCCCGCACCCACCTGCAAATTCACGTCGGACAGGGCTTTGACCGGGCCGAAGGTTTTCTGGATGCCGCGCATATCAAGAAGAGGGTTGGTCATGCTTGCGCTCCCATCGAGTGGCGGCTGCGCCAGTGGACGCAGCCGCTGCCTTGTTGCAATCAACGCAGGCGGTCTTCGCTGTAGTAGCCGGAATCGATCAGGACTTTCTGCACGTCTTTTTTCTCGACGGACACAGGGTCCAGCAGTTGAGTCGGTACGATCATCGCGCCGTTGTCGTAGGACGTGGTGTCATTGACCTGCACGGGTTTGCCTTGCAGGGCGTTGTCCATCATGACGGCCGCGGCCTGGGCCAGCGCACGGGTGTCCTTGAATACGGTAGAGAACTGGTCGCCGCGCAGGATCGCCTTCACGCTCGGCACTTCGCCGTCTTGCCCGGTGACCACTGGCATGGCCGAACCATCGCGGCCATAACCGATGCCGCGCAGGGAAGACACCACACCAATTGCAATCTGGTCGTTCATCGCCAGCACCGCATCCAAGTGGGTGGTGGCGTAGAACGCGCTCAACAGGTTATCCATGCGCGATTGCGCCAGGGCGCCGTCCCAGTTTGGAGTCGCCACTTGCTCCAGCTTGATCTGGCCGCTGCGTACCACCAGCGTGCCGTTATCGATGTAGGGTTTGAGCACCGACATCACGCCGCCGTACACCACGTGCGCGTTGTTGTCATCGGTGGAGCCGGCAAAGATTTCCAGGGTGAACGGGCCTTTGGCGGTTTTCAGGTTCAGCGCGTCGACAATCGACTGGCCCTGCAAGACGCCGGTCTTGTAGTTGTCGAACGTGGCGTAGTAATCAAAGTCTTTGGAACCGCGAATCAGGCGATCATAAGAAATAACTTTGATGCCCTTCTCTTTGGCCTGTTTCAAAACATCGGCCATGGTGGTGCCGTCAATTGGCGCAATAATCACGCCTTTAACGTTTTTAACCAGCAGGTTTTCAAGTTGGGAAAGTTGGGTCGGCACTTCGTATTGGGCGTATTGGATATCGGTCTTGTAGCCCAGCTTTTCCAGGGCCTTGACCATGCTGTCGCCATCGGAGGCCCAGCGCGCTTCGGTCTTGGACGGCATGGAAATACCGATCAGGCCCTTGGAGGTTTCGTCTTTCTTGGAGCAGCCAACGACCGCAACCGCCACTAATGCCGTGGCGGCGAGTTTCATCCACTTGCGCATGTTTTCACCTGTATAGATTAATTTATTCTTTTTGTACTACGTGATGAATCCGCCTCTATTGCAGAGGCGGAGAACAGCTGGGACTTGTAAAACAATTAACCGACTAGCACTTCCTCGCCCGACTTCTGTGCAGACTCAAACATCGCGTCCAACAACAAGTTGATGTTGTGCGCCTGGGTCGCGGGAATCTGCGACGGCGTGCCGTTGCGCAGTGCCTGTACAAAGGCGGCGGCCTCGCGGTCGAAGTAGATCGGGTTGCCGATCTCGGCCACTTCTGGTGAATACACGGTTTTGCGCACGGCCCAGATCTCGGGGAAGCTGGTTTCGTTCCAATGGGTCCAGCCTTGGGCGTGGCCATTTTTGCCGTCGTGGTACAGCTTGTAAGAAGCCGGCATCGGCGTGGAATGCATAATGCCGTGGGTGCCGTAGGCAGTGATATCCCACGCTTCGGTCCAAGGCAGCGGGTCCCAGGACATAAAGTCGATGGTGACCATTTTGTCGTCGTAGTTCAGCACCGCCGCCGCCGCGTCTTCGCGGGCCGACTCGCTCATCTGCCCGGCGAACTTGGTGATGCGCGCGTTCACCGAACGGGGCATGCCAAAGTGCAGCAGGATGCGGTCGATGGTGTGGCAGCCAATCACATAGAACGCGCCACCCAAGTCGCCGGGTTGCTTCATGTGGTTGCTGTCGGCTTCATCGTGGGAGCAACCGGCGTGGGCACGCACTTGCAGGACTTTGCCCAACTCGCCGCTGGCGAGCACTTGTTGCATTTTTTCCACCGACGGTGCGAAGCGCCAGCAGTAGCCGACTTGGAACAAACCACCGGTGCGTTCCACTGCATCGACAATCCGCTGGGTGTCTTTCGAACCACGCCCGGCGGGTTTCTCGCACAGCACGGCTTTACCGGCTTCCAGCGCCTCGATGGCCCAATCGGCCATCAGGTAGCTTTTTGGGTGCACCAGCACAACGTGTACGTCAGGGTCGGCGAGGATTTCTTCCTTGGTGCGTGCTTCAAGGCCCAGGGCATCGACAAACGGCGCCAGCAACGGGCTGTCATCGTAGGCGCCCATAAAGCGCACATCGGCCATGCGCTGGAACGCCTTCACACGCCCGGAGGTGTGCGGGTGGGTAATCCCCAGGCAAGCAACGCCCAACGGTTTGGCTTGGTTAGTCTGCGACATCTTCAACTCCTTATTGCTTGAGCGGGTGCACGAGGCACCCGCCGCTACTTACAGCGCGACTGCGCGACCGGTACGTACCGATTCCACGGCAGCTTCCGCCAGGCGCAGGGCCTGCAAGCCATCGTTCGGCGTGACCGGCAACGGCTTGCCGTCCACCAGCGCGCCGACGAACGCATCCAGCTCGGATTTGTACGCTTGCTGGTAACGCTCAAGGAAGAAGTTCAGCAGCGGCTCGCGAGCGTCGGTAACCTCGGCGCTCCAACGGCGGATGGTGGTCGGGCGCAGGTTGTCCATCTGCAACATGCCCTTGGAGCCGAACACTTCGATGCGCTGGTCGTAGCCGTACACCGCCTGGCGGCAGTTGTTGATATGGCACTGTTTGCCCGACGCGGTTTGCATCTGCACCATCGCGGTGTCGTAGTCGTCGTATTTTTCCATCATGGCCGGGTCGATCAGGCGGCTGCCGATGGCGGTCAGTTGCACCGGTTCTTCACCCAGCAACCAGCGACCGATGTCCAGGTCGTGGATGGTCATGTCGCGGAAGATACCGCCGGAATGCTTGATGTAATCCTCAGGCGCCAGGCCAGGGTCGCGGCTGCTGATGATCACTTGGCGCACTTCACCGATGTCGCCGGCGTCGATGGCGGCGCGCATTTCGGCGAAGGTGGTTTCAAAGCGGCGGTTGAAGGCCAGCATCACGCGGCCTTTAAGGCTTTCGATTTCTTCGGCGGCGGCCTGGCTTTTGAGCAAGTCCAGGTCGATGGGCTTCTCGCACAGCACGGCTTTGCCCTGGCGCACGGCACGCATCATTAACTGGATGTGGGTGTTGGTGGGGGTGCCGATGACGATGGCGTCCACGTCGTCGCGGTCAATGGCCGCTTCGCAATCGGTCATGGCGTCGGCGCCCAGAGCACCGGCCAGCGCTTGCGCGGCAGAGGCGTAGGGGTCAGCGACGGCGATCAAACGGGCATTCGGGTTTGCGGCCACGTTGGCGGCGTGAATTTTGCCAATGCGCCCAGCGCCCAGAACTGCAATACCTACCATGATCTTTTCCTCTTTTATTGTGGGAATAACGGGTGTGTGCACAGGTAGTTAGAAACGCAAACCTTCAAACTGCGCCATGGTGGAATCGAAGGCGCGCTTGGAAACCACGTCCAGCGGCAGCTTGCGCAGCTCGGCGGAGATCAGTTCCACGCCCCATGGGCCGCGGTAACCGGTGTCCAGGATCGCCTGGGCAAACGAAGGAATATCCAGCTGCCCTTCACCGCAGCATTTGCGATGGTGGGTGGAGTCGTTGAACACGTCGCCCACCAGTTCCAGGTCGGCGTCGTCGATTTCTACGCCCTTGATCAGTTCAAGGGGGATCTTGCTGATTTCGTCAAAGCCCATGCCGCCACGGGCGATGTGCCAACTGTCGACCATCAGGCCACCGTTGGGGCGCACGCCTTCGGACACCGCCAGGGCTTTGTCGATGGTGTTGACGCTAGAGAACGGCAGAAACTCGATGGCCACATCCACCTTATATTCGGCGGCCTTGTCGCACAGGATCGCGAAGCTTTCGCGCATCAGCGGCACGTCTGGCTCGCCTTCTTCAAACAGGCCGGCGGCACATTTGAGGCGAGTGGCGCCGACGGCTGCGGCCACGTCCAGCAGCTCTTTGCACATGCGGTCGGAGACGCTGCGGCGCTCGCAGGCCAGGTGCCAGTCGATCAAAAATTCAACTTCCAGGTGCTTCATGCCGTTGTCCTGGAAGATTTGGCGCACGGTGGGCAGGCCCAGGCGCTCGATCCAATGCAGGATGTCGGCGTACACCAGGCCCATGCCGCGCCAGCCGGCCTTGGAGGCGGCTTGTGCACGTTCTTGCAGGGTAAACGGGCTGATTTCACTGGCGGCGCCGGGGTAGGTGTCGCCGGCGATGGTCCAGTAAGACGCGATTAATTCGATCTGATGACTTGGCATTGATGATCACTCGGTCAGTTGCACGCGGCGTCGCCGCAATGAGCAAGGGCGGGTCGATGGGAATGGATCAACAAGAAGGGGCCGGCGCAACGGCCAGCATCAGGAGCGAAATTGAACGGCATGAGGCGAAGATGGCTCATGGTTTTCTGCACTTCTTGTTTTTATGGGGAGTGCAGCGAGTCTAATTTCTCCCATGGCACGAATAAACCCGTAACATTGGGACACAGCTTCCCACCACGCGGGATAATCGTCATGGACCCCTTCAAAGAAATCGAATTATTCGTACAGGTGTCGGAATCCGGCAGCATCAGCAAGGCCGCCGAGCGCCTGGGTTTGTCGGTATCGGCCGCCAGCCGTCACTTGATTGCACTGGAGGCGCGCCTGGGCGTGCGCCTGGTACAGCGAACCACGCGCAAGTTGTCGCTGACCGAGGTTGGCACCGAATTCTATCGGCGCAGCCGCTCGGTGCTGGCCGACATGCGCGAAGCCGAGAGCGTGGCCCGCGATGCGGTGGTCAAGCCCAGCGGGTTGTTGCGGGTCACCGCGTCGCTGTCGTTTTGCCTGCTGCATATCGAGCCCTTGCTGCCGGAATTCACTCGGCGCTATCCCGAGATCAATGTGGATATCGTCGCCGCCAACCGCTACCTGGACGTGATGGAAAACAACGTAGACGTGGCCATCCGCACCCGGCAGTTTGAAGCCGACAACAACCTGACCATCCGCCGCCTGGCCGAGACGCGCCGGGTGCTGGCCGCCTCACCGGCGTATCTGGCGGCCCACGGCACGCCGTCACATCCGATGGAGTTGCTGCGGCACAAGATGTTGATCTACGACTATGCCAACAACCCCACCGAACTGCCGTTCAAAAAGGCTGGGGAGTCGGCAGCGGTGAATGTGCGCTCGTTTGTGTCGGCCAACGATGGCCAGGTAGTGGTGCGTGCCGCATTGGACAACCTGGGCATCCTGGTGCAGCCCAAATACATCGTTTACGACCAACTGCAAAGCGGCGAGCTGGTGTCAGTGCTCGATGACTGGGACTTGCCGCGCCTGACCATGAACATCGCGTTCCAGACCCGGCGCCACATGCCGGCCAAAGTGCGTTTATTCATCGAAGCCTTGGCCCAGCGCTTTCGTGAAAACAACTATGAACACCTGTGGACCAAGTAGGCGCAGTTTTTCATCAGTGAAATAAAGATTTCCGCGAAAGGCATTTTTCACCTCCCAGAGTAAATATAGGCTGCGGCCATCCTTATAAAAGATGACGCAGCCCATGCTCAGTACCGAAGCCATCAGCGCCCATATCCGCGACCTCGAAGCACGCCGCTACGCGGCCATGGTGACCGGCGATATCGATACCTTCATCGCGCTGGCGCATCCGCAGCTCATCTATACCCACTCCAATGGCGTGGTCGACTCGCTCTCCAGCTATGTCGCCAAATGCCGCGACGGCTATTACCAATACCTGCGCCTGGAGCACCCCATCGACAGCATCCAGGTGCTGGGCAATGTGGTGCTGGTGCATGGCGTGATGGCCGGCGAAATCATTTCCGGCGGCACCCACAAGACCCTCAACAACCGCGTACTCGCGGTATGGACCGCCCTGGGCGGCGAGTGGAAGCTGCTCAGCTACCAACCAACGCCGATCAAATAACCCCCGCCGCTGCACGGCCCTGCGTGCCCGTGCAGTCCGCTTTCAACAAGAACAGGAACTGCTCCGTGGCCACTGCAAACTTCACCTACACCGGACTCCCTGCCCGCGTCATTTTTGGTAAAGGCTCCCTGCAACAACTGGAAGCCGAGATCGACCATCTGGGCTCGCGCCGCGCACTGGTGCTGTGCACCCCGGAACAACGCGACCAGGCCGAAGCCATCGCCGAAATGCTCGGCGCCCGCGCGGCTGGCGTATTCGACAAAGCCGTGATGCACGTCCCTATCGAAACCGCCCGCGAAGCCCGCGAAGTGGCGCGCAAACTCGGCGCCGATTGCGCGGTGGCGATTGGCGGTGGCTCCACCACTGGCTTGGGCAAGGCAATTGCGCTGGATTCGGGGCTGCCGATTCTGGCCATCCCCACAACCTATGCGGGTTCGGAAATGACCCCGGTGTACGGCCTGACTGAAAACGGCATCAAGAAAACCGGCAAAGACTTTCGCGTACTGCCCAAGACCGTGATCTACGACCCGGAACTGTCCGCCACGTTGCCTGTGGATATGTCGGTGACCAGCGGCATGAACGCCATCGCCCACGCCGCCGAAGGCCTGTACGCCCAGGACGGTAACCCGGTAATGGGCCTTTTGGCCGAAGAAGGCATTCGCGCCATGGCCGAGGGCTTGGGGCGCATCGTCAAGGCGCCGCAGGATCTGGATGCACGTTCCGACTGCCTGTACGGCGCGTGGCTGTGCAGCACCGTGCTGGGCAATGTCGGCATGGCCCTGCACCACAAGCTGTGCCACACCCTCGGCGGCACGTTCAACCTGCCCCACGCCGCGACCCACACCATCGTGCTGCCCCACGCCATTGCCTACAACGCCAAGGCTGCGCCAGAAGCGGCCAGCCGCATCGTGCGTGCGCTGGGTGGCCAGGCGGATTCAGCCGGGCAAGCGCTGTACGACCTGGCAAAATCGCTGGGGGCACCGTTGACGTTGAAGTCGTTGGGGGTTACCGAAGCTGACCTGGATCGCGCCACGGACATTGCGCTGACCAATCCCTACTGGAACCCGCGCCCGATTGAGCGCACGGCGATCCGCCAACTGCTGCAGGATGCCTACGAGGGCAATCGCCCGGCGTAAATCCTGAGCACAACACAGATCGAAAAATGTGGGAGCGGGCTTGCTCGCGAATGCGGTGAAACAGTCAATATAGATGTCGACTGACCCACTGCATTCGCGAGCAAGCCCGCTCCCACATTGGGCCTGCGGTGCTCTGTAGATCTCACTCAGCGGGTCCAATAGCGCTCATATTCTTCGCGCTTGAAATGATCGAGCAAGAAGTCGATGAACAGTCGCGTCTTGGCCGGCATGTAGCGTCGATCCTGAAACGCCAGGTTGATGGTCAGCCTCGGCAAATGCCAGTCATCCAGCACCGGCACCAAACGCCCCGCCACCAGGTCGTCGTAGATGATGTACTTGGGCTGCACCAGGATGCCTGCACCGGCCAGGGCGGCGGCGCGCACGATCTGCCCGTCGTTGGACTCCAGCGACGGCTGGATTTTCACACTGAGCTTCTCATCGCCCTTGGTGAACGCCATCACATTGGGATGGTTGGCGTGGCTGTAGATCAGCACGTCATGGCCTTCGAGGTCGCTCACAGTCTTGGGGTGGCCGCGCTTGGCCAGGTAGGCAGGCGACGCGGCGAGCACGCGACGGGTCTCGGCCAGGCGACGAATGGTGATGCTTGAATCCGCTTCGAATTCACGGGTGCGCACCGCCAGGTCGATGTCGCTGTCCATGATGTCGTAATAGCGGTTGGCGCCGAGCAACTTGACCTTGATGCCGGGGTACAGCTTTTGGAACTTGGGCACCAGCGGCGCAAGGTGCAACATGGAAAACGAGATGGTCGCCGTGACGGTCAGGGTGCCAGTGGGCTCCACCAGCGCGGCGTTCACCGAAGCCTCGGCTTCGGCCATTTCCGCCAGCAGGTTTTTGCAGCGGGCATAGAAGTCGTGGCCGGCGTTGGTCAAGGCCAGGCGGCGAGTGTTGCGCTCCACCAAGCGCACTTTCAGGCGGCTCTCCAGCGCGGCAAGATGCCGGCTCGCGGCAGCGTTGGAAATGTCCAGTTTCTCGGCGGCTTTACTCAACGTACCCAGCTCGGCCGTGTGAACAAACAGCTCAAGTTCAGTGAAGCGATCCACTAGCCACCTTCTTATTTTTTCACCAGTGAAATAAAGAATTTCACCTTCAGTGTTTTATTCCATGGCCGCGCACTTTAGCGTAGTTGCACCTGATCGGGAACGGTCTGCGTTGACCTCGCCGTGGCGACACAAAACAAGAAATGCACCTAGGGACATTTATGCGAAATCTCGACGAACACACCATTACCCAAGCGGTATTGGCCCGCAACGCCAATACCTCGGATGAACGCCTGCAACAGATCATGACCAGCCTGGTCCAGCACCTGCACGCGTTCGCGCGCGAGACGCAACTGACCGAACAGGAGTGGGAAAAAGGCATCGAGTTTCTTACCGCCGTCGGCCAGATCTGCACGCCGACGCGCCAGGAATTTATCCTGCTGTCCGACACCTTGGGCCTCTCGACCCTGGTGACTGCACAGAATCACAAAAAACCCGAAGGCTGCACCGAAGCCACGGTATTCGGCCCGTTCCACGTCCAGGGCGCCCCACGCTACGACCTGGGCCAGGACATCAGCTGCGGGCTCCCAGGCGTGCCGTGGTACATCAAGGGCCAGGTACGCGACATCAGCGGCGCTCCGGTGCCCAATGCGATCCTGGAGGTCTGGCAGGCCGATGACGCCGGTTTCTACGACGTGCAAAAGCCCGGCCTCGACCCCCACGACTACCAGGCCCGCGCCATCCTGCAAGCCGACAGCGAAGGGTTCTATCACTTCAAGACCATCGTGCCGGAGTGCTACCCGATCCCCCACGACGGCCCGGTGGGCAAAATGCTGCAAGCCATGAACCGCCACCCGTGGCGCCCGGCGCACCTGCATTTCATGATCATTTCCCCAGACCACGAACGCCTGGTCACCCACGTGTTTCGCGAAGGCGGCGAATACCTGGACAGCGACGCGGTATTTGGCGTTCGCTCATCGCTGATCGCCGATTGGGTTGAACACCCGGCGGGCCTCGACCCCTACGGCCTGCCGTGCCCCACGTACTTCTTCACCCTGGACTTCGACTTCGTCCTCAACCCCGTCAGCCGCTGATTCCACCACGCCCATGCCACCTGCCGTCAGTCGACGGCGGGTCTATGCCTTACGCCCTTCTGGAGCTACCCATGCAATCGGTCAAACACATCGTCATGTGGAATCTACGTGGTGACAACGAACAGGAACGCAGCGCAAACATCCATAAAGTCAAAAGCGCGTTCGAAGGTATCCGCGATCAGATTCCTGGCTTGATGCAGCTTGAGATCGGCGTGGACATCAGCCAGATCGACTACGCCTGCGACGTGGTGCTGTTCTCTGAATTCGAATCGCTGCAGGCCCTGCAAGCCTACGCCAGCCACCCCGCCCACCTGCGCGTGCGTGAAGCCCTGGGCAACCTGCGCACCGACCGCTACCAGGTCGATTACGTCAGCTGAAACCCAGGCAAAAAAATGCCCAACACTTAGGTTGGGCATCTTGTGCAGCACGCTTCAGATCAGAAACGCACCAGCATTTTCAAACCTGCCACCAGCGCGTTGTCCACCTGCTCGACCCCACCCGGGGCCTTGATGAATTGCAGGTTGGGACGCAGCGTCACCGCCGGCGTCACGGCAAAGCCATAGTAAAGCTCTGCATCGTATTCGCTGCGACGTACCGGCAGGTAGGACGGGTTGTCGTAGTCCTCAATCCCCGACAGCTCGTTACTCAGGCGAGCGTAGCGCGCCACGTCTTCGTTGACGTGAATGCGGGCGATACCGACACCAAAGGCATCATTGGGACGCGCATCGAACGGCCCTTTGTAGACCAGCCCAGCCTGCACGAATTTGTCCACCAGGTTGGTGGCCTTGTCATGCACGGTGGCGTTGAAAAACACGCTCAGGCCGCGCTCGCTGGAGCCGTCCCGCGAGGTCAACTGCTGCTGCGCCACCACCCACGCGCCGTGCTTGCTGCCATGGCTCTTGAAGCTGCCACCGGACAACGGCTGGGCCTGGCCATCGGCTCCCTCGTACACATCGTCAGCCTTGGCCGAACTGTAGTAGTAACCGGCGCGGTATTCGCCCGGCAGGCCATTGACCTTGGGCGACCACACCAGCTCCACCGGAATCAACGCACCCTGGGTGCCGCTGCCGCTGAGCTTGAAGCCATTGCCCACTTCCAGGTTGGACGGGTTCACTTCAAACGCACCGATCTGCGCATACACCTCAGGGGTCAGGTTGTATTTGACCCGCACCGCCCATTGACTCACCGGCCAGTTGTACCAGACGGAACCGGCCCAGTTCGCCGCTTGGGCGCCGCAGAAGGCGTTGTTCTGGAAGTCGCAGGGGAAGGTGTTGAAATCGGCGCCTTCGCCAAAGCGGCCGACTTTGACGTTGAGGTCGGTGTTGAGGAAGTCCTGGCTCACCCACATCTCGGTCAGGCGCCAGGTCTGGCCGCGGCCATACACTTCCTGGGTAGAACTGAGCATGCCCGCACGCGGGTCGCTGATGCGGTCATTGGCCAGGTTGCGGCCGCTGCGCTCGGTGATCATCAGTTGGAACTTGGCGCCTTCCCAGCCCGAGAGCTTGTTCAGGTCGATGGTGGTGCCCAGCGCCACCTGGTCGGTGTAGCGCGCCGTGCGGTCGTGGTTGTAGCCACCGTGCAGGTTGCCGGCCGCCTCGCCCACGTATTCCAGGGTCAGGTCCACGCCCTTGTCATACAGCTTGGCGCGTTCGCCGCCCCAGTCCCCCAGCAGGTAGCGTGAGGAATCGAACGGAGCCTCGGCCATGGCCTGCCCGGCCAGCGAGCCAAGCGCCCCCATGACGGTGAGTTTGGCGACCAGGCGTGGGTTTACTGCGCGCAGTGTGAATTTCAGCATTTAAAGCCCCTTTATTGTTTTTTTATGCAACGGACACACAACATCAAGCCCCGTAGGCACTACGGGATTTAGTAGGAAAGGTTGGGGTGCGGCCCGCCCCAGGCAGGGCGTGGCCGCGGGTGATTACCAGCCGGTGCTGGCCGAGACTTTCTTCGCGCAGGGCTGCGCGTCGAGTGCAGGTTGGCCTTTGAAGCGGCGCTCCATCAGCTTCTCGATTTCTTCCAAAGACAGGCCTTGGGTTTCCGGAATGCAACGTGCGCAGAACACGATGGAACCGATGTTAACGATGGCAAACAGGAAGAAGGTCATGCCGCCGAACGCGCTAAGCGCAATCGGGAACACAAACGCCACAATCGCGTTGAACACCCAGAACAGCCCCACCGCAATACCGTTCATCAAGCCACGGGAATGGGTCGGGAAGATCTCCGACATCAACACCCAATACACCGGGCCAATGCACATCTGCATGAAGAACAGGAACACCAGGATGCCCGACAGCGCCAAGTAGCTTTGCAGCAGCGAGTTGGGCATAAAGTTGATCACCGCGCCCAGGAAGAGCTGCGCGAACACCACCATCACCAGGCCCATCAGCAGCATCGGGCGACGGCCCATGCGGTTGATCGCCCACATGCCGATCAGGCAGGCAATCACCGAAATGAGGCCATTACCCATGGTCGCCACCAGCGCCGCGTTGGTGCCCATACCGGTGGATTTGAGGATTATCGGCGTGTAGTACATGAAGGCGTTGACGCCCGTGGCCTGGATCATGAACCCCAAGCCCACGCCCACCAGCAGCAGCTTGATCAACCATGGCTCGTTCAACTTGCTGAACATGCCGGTGTGGGTCTTTTCATAGGAGCACTGCTCGACGATCTCGCGCACTTCCTGCTCGGCTTCCTTGCGCGTGTCACGCAGGCCCACGAGGATGTCGCGGGCTTCATCCACACGCCCCTTGGCCACCAGCCAGCGCGGCGAGGTGGGCACAAAGTTCACGCCGATATACAGCAGCGCCGCCGGGATCAACGCGATGGCGAGCATGTAGCGCCACACAATCGGGCTGTCGAACAGATGCGCCAGCAAGGCACTGGCGACGTAGGCCAGGCATTGCCCGGAGACGATCATCAGCTCGCTTTGACACACCAGCCGCCCACGGTGTTTGGGCCCGGCAAGTTCAGCGATAAACACCGGCACGATGGACGAAGCGCCGCCAACGGCAAAGCCTAAGGCGAAGCGGATCATGATCATCGCCCAGAGGTTGGGCGCCAATGCACTGCCGATGGCGCCGGCCGCGAACAGCAGCGCCAGCAATTTGAGCATCACCAGCCGGCCGTAGCGGTCCGACAATTGTCCAACGAAAAAAGCGCCAAAGGCGCCGCCAAAAATCAGTGAGGAGGCCACCGCACCTTCGGTCACGGGGCTTAATCCAAGACCGCCCTGGGTGGCGGGAAGCGACATGAACGGAAGCGCTCCAGAGATGACACCCGTGTCATATCCGAACGCGAGGGAGCCCATCGTAGCGATCGCCGCTACGCGCCAAAGAATCTTGGCCTGGGAACGAGGCGTGGCTAGATCACCATGCTGCATGACATCTACCTTTTTCTTAGAGTTATTTGTGTAATCGGTAGGCAGAGGCTATCCGCACTCTGATGAAAGAAAAACCTGCTGAGGGGAATTGTGTTTTTCGCTGACTGAAATTCTGAAGACGGGCGCCGCAGACGCGACGCCGCCTCAACAGGCCGCTCTCCAAGGGACAGGAGAGCGGCCTGACGCATTATTTTGCCGCGTCGGGCAATGCGTACGCGATGACGTAGTCACCGCGGTTGTCGTTGGTGTTGGTGCGGGTTGCACCACCCACGGTGATAACCACGTACTGCTTGCCATCACGACCAACGTAGGACATCGGCGCGCCCTGCCCGCCCACCGGCAGGCGACCGCGCCACAGCTCTTTGCCGCTGTCGTTGTCCAGGGCACGGATGTAGTAATCCAAAGTGCCGTGGAAGAACGTCAGGCCGCCACCGGTCACCAGTGGGCCACCCATGGTCGGCATGCCCAGCGGCATGTTCACACCCGGGACGATACCGTGTACCGGTGCGTCCTGGATGCTGCCCATCGGCACTTGCCACTTGGTCTTGCCGGTGTTCAGGTCGATGGCGGTCATGGTGCCGAATGGCGGCTTGAAGCACGGAACGCCCAGTGGCGACACGAACATCGAGCGCTCAACGCCCCATGGCGTACCCAGTTGCTCGGAGTACTCGCCTTCGGTGCTTGGCTTGAGACCGATTTCCTTGGCCTTTTCACGCTTGATGAACATGCCCCACTGCGCCATGCGGATGTCATTGACGATCAGCGTGCCGGTGGACGCGTCAATCGCGCCGCCACCCCAGTTGATACCACCGTAGTAGCCTGGGTAGATCAGCGTGCGCTGGCCTTCGACGATGGGGGTGAATTCACCTTCCCAACGCATTTCCTTGAAGTCGATGCGGCACATCAACTGGTCGAAGACCGTTGCGCCCCACATGTCCGACTCTTTGAGTTTTTCAGCGCCAACAGACAATTGCGAGTACGGCTGGGTCGGCGAAATACGCATGCCCGGCACGCCATCGGTGGCGACCTTGCGTTGTTCAACCGGGAACACCGGCTTGCCGTCGCGACGGTCGAGCACGAAGATCTGGCCGCGCTTGGTCATGGCGATGATAACCGGCGTGGTGCCGCCTTCTTTGTTTGGCAGGTCGTACAGGATCGGTTGGGCCGACACGTCGTAGTCGAACATGTCGTTGTTGGCGGTACGGAAGTGCCAGGCGTCTACGCCGGTTTTGACGTCGATGGCGACGATGGAGTCGTTGTACTCGTCCGAACCTGCGTGGCGATCACCGTTCCAGAAGTCTGGGGTCTGGTTGCCGGTTGGGATGTAGACCAGGCCGAGTTTTTCATCAAAGGCAGCAGTGCCCCAGAAGTTCGGCGACTCTTTCGGGTACAGCTCGCCTTCCGGCAGCGGCACGCCACGCTTGGGGTTACGCGCATCCCAGGCCCACAGCAGCTCGCCGGTGCGCACGTCGAAGCCACGGGTCACGCCGGACGGCTCGTCGGTCTTGAGGTTGTCGTTGATCTTGCCGCCGACCACGATCACATCACCGGCCACCAGGGGCGCGGAGGTGAGGTAGTAGGAACCGTCGGTGTTCGGGCCGATGCCTTTGAGCAGGTCGACTACGCCTTTGTCACCGAAGGACTCGCAGAGCTGGCCGGTCTTGGCGTCCAGCTCCAGCAGGCGTGCATCGACGGTGGTGGTAACGATGCGCTGACGGCATTCGCCGCCCGCTACCGGTGCTGCCGGTGCTGCACTGGCAGTGGCTTTATCGGCGTCGAAATAGCCGAGGCCACGGCAGCGTTTCCAGCCGGCGTTGGCCGGGGTTTCCTTGATGTGCGCGTCGAACTTCCACTTCTGCACGCCCGTGATCGGGTCCAGTGCGAAGACGTTGTTCAGCGGCGAACACAGGTAGACGGTGTCATCGACTTTCAGCGGCGTGCCTTGATACTCGGCGCCGTTGATGGCCATGTCGCCGGTGTGGAAAGTCCACGCCACTTGCAGGTCTTTGACGTTGGTCTTGTTGATCTGGTCGAACTGGGCAAAACGCTCGCCGTGGGTGTTACGCCCATACGCGGTCCAGTCATTGCCATCGGCCTGGCCGGCCTGGGGCGCGATCACCTTGGCACTGGCGCCAGCTTCGGCCACCACGGTCGGGTGCGGTTGGAACATGCCGTAGCCGATGCCGGCAATGCTCGCCACCAACACCAGGCACACCACCGCACGAGGTGCAGCGCCGAGCAGGCGGCGGTTGCCTTGCAGCGCCGGCGCCAACAGGGTCAACACCAGCGCGATGACGATAAACGTCATCAGGCGCGGCACCAACTGCCAGAAGTCAAAACCCACTTCCCACAGCGACCACACCAGGGTGAAGGCCAACAGCGCCAAGGCCAACCAGGTAGCGGCAATTTTGCGGCGCATCAGGCACACGCCACTGGCAACCATCAACGCGCCAGCCACCACGTAGTAAAGGCTGCCCCCCAACCAGGCGAGCTTTACGCCCAACCCGGCCACAGCCATGCCGATCAACGCCAGTACGGCCCCGATCAGGAGTGTCAGTATTCTCATTTTTCATCCCGTTGAGTTAAGTGAAGCAACGGCCGGGTTTTCCCGACTCAATAAGAGAGCGCTCTCACAAAACAAAAGAGAGCGCTCTCTTATTGAGTCAAAAAAAAGCCCTTACATCGCTTAGGGCCTTGATCTAGACGCTTGCGTGCGTATTTGACGAGGGCGCGCAATGGTAAGGACGGATGAGAATCACGTCAATTTAAAGTGCGGCAATCGGCCACACCTTTAGGACATGGATTGCGATTTCAATGTGGGGACGTGCTCCCGATTGCCATAGGTATCTACACAACGATTGGACCTGACCAACCCCGAAGCTCTGGCCGTAGCTTTGGCTTTTGATTTGGCTTTTGATCTTAGGCGCCCCGTTAAACCACGCTGGCCGAACGCAGGCTTGAATCCGTGGGTAACCCGGCAGGACGCCGGGTTAGCCGTCCTGGGCCAAGGATGGCCCATGACGGCGGCCCACGGATTCAAGCCGGAGTGAGGGCACACCGAGCCTAGGCGAGGTGCCGAGTGGTGGGGCAAGAGCCCTTTGGTTACTTTGGGGCTTTTTCCAAAGTGACTCGCCGTAAGGGCGAAACCAATAGCCGCCGTTACCCTAATAATGGATATGTACACCGAAAAAATGCCATCGCAGGCAAGCCAGCTCCCACATTAGGGCGATGTACACCTAATAAAACTCAGCCGCCTGACAGGCCGTCTTCGCGAGCAAGCCCGCTCCCACATTGGGCCGGTGTTCGGCTAAGGCTGCGAGGGAGCCGCAGTAGAACGCCGTACAATCAACTCCACCGGCATCAACAGCCGGCGGGATGGCTTGTTGACCCCGGCCAGCAGCACCTTGAGTGCACTGACCGCCACTCGCGCCTGCTCAACGGTGTCCTGTTTCAGGGTAGATAACGAAAACAGCTCATTCGCCGCACTGGGGATGTCATCAAACCCCACCACCGACACATCGCCCGGCACCGACAACCCCATGCCCTTGAGCCGGTCCAGCACCCCCAGCGCGATAAAGTCATTCGACGCCAGGATCGCCGTGGGTTTGCGCGCCCCCTCAAACAGCACATCCACGCCCCGCCGGCCGAAGGTCGCGTCGTGGGAGCCTTCTACAAACAGCGGCTCCAGTTGCGCCTCCTGCATCACCGTAAAGTAGGTCTTCGCCCGCTCACGCGCCGAGGCCTCGCGCCCACCGCCCAGATGCGCAATCGCACGGTGCCCCAGGCCGATCAGGTGCGCCATGGCCTGGCGGATACCCGACTCATCGTCCACCGCCACGGTGGTCACACGCGGATGCGGAATACGCTTGCTGCCGATGTACACACAGGGCAACTTGTCGGCGATTTCGCTGATAGTGCGCGCGGTGTGCGGCGTGCCGATCATGATCACCCCGGCCGGGCGCAGCCTCAGCAAGCGCTCGATGTCTTGCAGCTCGCAGCCCTGCTCCACCGGACGCAACGAAGTGACTGGGTCAAACCCCGCCTTGATCAGCTCACGGTCAACCGCCTGGGCCAGTTGGATATGAAAGGAGTTATTCGGGTCGCCCAGCACCAGCCCGACGATGGACGACTGCGCAAACACCAGGCTGCGTGCGGCCAGGTTCGGTCGGTATTCCAGTTGGGCGGCGATCCCACGGATGCGCTCACGGGTTTCTTCACGTACCCCAGGGTCGCCGCGCAGGGCTCGCGACACCTGGGCGCGCGACATACCAGCCGCTTTCGCGACGTCATCAAGGGTAGTGAACGGCTTGGTCATAACAACAAGTGCCTGGAGGGGATCGGCGGCAATTGTAGGTGAAACCCTTCAACGGTACAGCAGGCGTTCGGCCAATTCGTCCGCCACCCGCGCAGGGCTGCGTTTCTCAGCCTGGGCGTGGGCGAAGATTTCGGTGAGGCGGGTGCCGATATTTGACAGGTGGGCGGTGATGTCCGGCAGGTCTGCGCCATTGTGCTTGAGGGCCACATAGATCAAGCCGCCGGCGTTGATCACATAGTCAGGGGCGTAGAGGATGCCGCGCCCTTCCAGTTGGTCGGCGATGTCCAGGTTGGTCAGCTGTGTGCTGGCCGACCCCGCCACCGCCGCACAACGCAATTGGCCGACGCTCTGGCGATTGAACACCGCACCCAGGCCACACGGGGCGAGGATGTCACAGGGGGTGCTGAGCAAGGCGTCGTTGGCGATGGGATGCGCACCCAGTTGCTCCATGGCCAATTGCACCTTGCCGTGGTCGATGTCGCTCACCAGCAATTCCGCCCCAGCTGCGTGCAGTTGCTCAGCCAGGGCAAAACCGACATTGCCCAGGCCCTGGACCGCCACGCGCAAGCCCTCAAGGTTATCGCTGCCCAGACGGGCCATGGCGGTGGTACGAATGCCCGCGAATACGCCCATGGCAGTGTGGGACGAGGGGTCGCCAGCCGCCGAGGTACTGGTGACGAAACGGGTCTGTTGGGCGATGCAATCCATGTCGGCCACCGAGGTGCCGCTGTCGATCGCGGTGATGAAGCGGCCGTCGAGTTTTTCAATGCAGCGACCAAAGGCTTCAAACAGGGAGGCGCGGCTTTCGACATGCGCCGGACGCAGGATCACCGCGGTGCCACCGCCCACCGGCAAGCCAGCCAAGGCCGCCTTGTAGCTCATGCCCTGAGCCATGCGCGCGGCATCCACCACGGCACTTTCATCGTCGGGGTAAGAGAGATAGCGGCAGCCGCCAAGGGCAGGCCCGAGGCGGCTGTTATGGATGGCGATGACCGCCTTCAGCCCGGTGACCGGGTCGACGCTCAGGTGCAGCGATTCAAGGCGGGTGCTGTGCATGAGAGCAAACATCGTCAAGCTCCCGAATCACTTCTGGTAGTGGGCCAAGTATAGGCTTGCGGTAGAAAAGTGCCGGAACACGCTGGAATAAGCCGCGGACTTTTGTGGGCCTTGAGACATAAGTACAGGGGATATTTCCCAAGCCACTGGACGAAAATTCCCAGCAAGGCTAAAACGGAGGCATCCGCCGGAGAATGCAATGAATCCCCGCAAAGCCTTTTTCGCCTGCCTGGACCGTTCCCCCCCTGCGCTGTTTGAAGCGGCGCTGTGGATTGCTGCCGAGCACGATGCGGCGGTGCAACCATTGGTAATCCTGCAGGAGCTGACCTTGCTGCAACAAACGGTCGGGCGGGGCCTGCCGCTGTTGCCGGCGGATGAGCTGGGCCAACCGTTACTGCGCTGCCTGAATGACCTGGGGTTCGCCCAGGATGACTTCACCCCCCTGCGCCCCGCCGCTGCCCTGCTGGACAAGGTGTTGCAACGCAAACGCGGGCAACCCCTGGCCATGGGCCTGATCGCCCTGGAACTGGCGCGGCGCCTGCATATCCCAATGGTCGGCGTGAACTTTCCGGGACACTTCCTGCTGCGGGTACCCGGCGCCGACCATCTTCTGGACCCGTGCGGTGGCCGGCGCCTCTACCCCAACGATTGCCGAGAGCTGCTGCACCGCCAATACGGCCCCAACCTCAAGTTGCAGGCCGAGCACCTGCACACCGCCGACCCACGCTCGATCCTGCAACGCCTGTCACGCAACCTGCGCCAGCTGCACCTGTCCAATGACGCCCCGCTCGAAGCCCTGGTCGACGCCGAACGCGTGCTGGAACTGGGCAACGCCAGCGCCGCCGACTACCTGGCGCGAGCCAGCCTGTACCAGCGCCTGGATTGCCCCAATGCCGAGCGCTTCGACCTGGAACACGCGTTGTTGCTCAGCGAAGACCCGATCCAACGCCTGCGCCTGACCGAGCGCTTAGGCCACCTGCCCCCCAATTCAGTCGTGCACTGACCCCTGTAGGAGCGAGCTTGCTCGCGAAAAACCCGAGAGCGCCGCGTGCATTCAGGCAGCCCGCGTTATCGTTAACGTTTTTCGCGAGCAAGCTCGCTCCTACAGGGTATCCGGTTGGTTGGCGGGATGGGCCTGGATAAACGCCGGATGCTGCGCCGCCAACGCCGCCACTCGGCCGATACGCGGGCACGCCGTCAACGGCACCTTGAAGCGCTCGGCGGCATACAGCTGGGGAATCAGAAACGCGTCCGCCATGCCCGGCTGCGGGCCAAAGCAAAAGCCCTGATCACCAATCAACTGCTCCACAGCCCCCAAGCCCTGGCTGATCCAATGGCCGATCCATTCCAGCACCTGCGCCTCATCGTGCCCCCACTGGCGCAGCAGGTTCTGGGTGCTGGAATTGTGCAGCGGGTGGATATCGCAAGCGATGATCGATGCCACCGCACGCTCATGGGCGCGGGTGGCCAAATCTTTGGAGAGCAATGGCGCCTGTGGATAACGTTCGTCCAGGTACTCGATGATCGCCGGCGACTGGATCAACAGCTCGCCATCATCGGCACGCAGGGCCGGCACACGGCCCTGCGGGTTGATCGCCAAGTACTCGGGCTGGCGATTGGCGCCACCCGCCGGCACCAGCAGGTTGACCGGCACCGCGGTAAAATCCAGGCCCTTGAGCGCCAGCGCAATCCGCACCCGGTACGACGAAGTAGAACGGTAGTAAGTATAGAGTTCCATCACCCAGCCCTCTTAAAGCGCAGTGACCACGGTGCCACGGCACTCACCAAAACCGATGGGCGCAAAGCCTTCACGGTGGCAGCGGGCACGCAGGATGATTTCATCACCGTCTTCCAGGAACTTACGCACTTCGCCGGACGGCAACTCGATCACCTTCTTGCCGCCCTCGGTCATTTCCAACAAGCTACCGAACTGCCCCGCCGCCGGCCCGGACAAGGTACCCGAACCAAACAGGTCACCGGCCTGCAACTGGCAACCGTTGACGCTGTGGTGCGCCACCAATTGCGCGACGGTCCAGTACATGTGCAGGCTGTTGCTCAGGGCCAGGCGATGGGCCGGCAGGTTCTGCTCGCGCATGGCGGCGGTGGTCAACAGCACTTCCAGTTCGATATCCAGGGCACCGGCGGCCTGGTCGCGTTTATCCAGCAGGTACGGCAGCGGTTGTGGATCGCCTTCGGGGCGTGCCGGTTGGGCTTTGCGAAACGGTTCCAGGGCTTCGGCAGTGACGACCCACGGTGAGATCGTGGTGATAAAGCTCTTCGACAGGAACGGCCCCAGCGGCTGGTATTCCCAGGCTTGGATATCTCGCGCCGACCAATCGTTGAGCAAACAGAAACCGGCGATATGGTCGGCAGCGTCGCCAATCGCAATGGAGTCGCCCATGGCGTTGCCCTGGCCGATCCAGATGCCCAGCTCAAGTTCGTAGTCCAGGCGGGCACAAGGGCCGAACGTCGGCTCGGTGGCGCCAGCCGGCAAGGTCTGGCCTTTGGGACGGCGCACGTCAGCCCCCGAAGCACGAATGGTCGAGGCGCGGCCGTGGTAACCGATGGGCACGTATTTGTAGTTGGGCAGCAACGGGTTGTCGGGGCGGAACAATTTGCCAACGTTCTGCGCGTGTTCGATGCCGACGTAGAAGTCGGTGTAGTCGTTGATGCGCGCCGGGACGTGCATCTGGCAATCGGCGGCGCGGTGCAGCACTTGGGCCTCACGGGTTTGCAGCGGGCTGCCTTCGGCCAACAACGCCAGCAGGCGCTCACGCAGGGCCACACGCGGGCCACGGCCCAGTTCAAAAAACGCGTTCAACTGGCCACCGGCAGTGGCTTCGACAGCCCGTCGCGCCTCGCCTTCAAACGCGTCGATGGCCGCGTGCAGGTCGAGGATCGAATCGCCAATCGCCACGCCGCTGCGCGGGGCCGAGCCGTTGATGCTGAACACCCCCAGTGGCAGGTTTTGCAGGGGGAAGTCGGTATGACCGTTGGCGGAGGTCACCCAGCTGCGGGGGGTTGTGGACTGAGTCATGGGTTATCTCCGATTCGGGTTGAAGGTGACGGGCAGCGAGGCCCAGCACGCGTCGTAGGCAGGTTGCAGTTGCGGGCAGTCCAGGGCGAACTGTGTGGGACGCAGCACTTGGCTGGTCTCGAACATAAAGGCCATGGTGTTATCGATCTTGTGGGGCTCAAGCTGCGCGTTGATGGCCTTGGTGCAGGTCTCACCGTCCGGGCCGTGGGCGCTCATGCAACTGTGCAGCGACGCGCCGCCGGGCAGGAAGCCTTCGGCCTTGGCGTCGTAGGCGCCCTGGATCAGGCCCATGTATTCGTTCATCAAATTGCGGTGGAACCACGGCGGACGGAAGGTGTTCTCGGCCACCATCCAGCGCGGCGGGAAGATCACGAAGTCGAGGTTGGCCAGGCCGTGCACGCTGGTGGGCGAGGTCAAGACGGTGAAGATCGACGGGTCCGGGTGATCAAAACTCACAGTGCCGATGGTGTTGAAGCGGCGCAGGTCGTATTTGTACGGCACGTTGTTGCCGTGCCAGGCCACCACGTTGAGCGGCGAATGGTCGAGTTCACAGGCCCAGAGTTCACCGAGGAATTTTTGCACCAGGGTTGTCGGTTGTTTCAGGTCTTCGTAGTACGCCACCGGCGTGAGGAAATCACGCGGATTGGCCAGGCCGTTGCTGCCGATAGGCCCGAGGTCCGGCAGGCGCAGCGGCGCTCCGTGGTTTTCAGCGACATAGCCGCGGGCCTGGGCGTCCAGTAATTCGATGCGAAATTTCAGGCCACGGGGCAATACGACGATTTCCAGCGGCCCTACTTCCAGCACGCCCAACTCGGTGGCGATGCGCAGGCGGCCTTGCTCGGGGACAATCAGCAGTTCGCCATCGGCGTTGAAGAACACGCGCTCCATCGAACGGTTGGCACGGTAATGGTAGATGCTGATGCCTGAGGGTTTTTCCGACCCAGAGTTGGCAACCATACCCACAAGGCCATCGATAAAATCCGTCGGTTCATTGGGAATATCCAACGGGTTCCAGCGCAACCGGTTCGGCGTCACCGCCCCCAGCGGCCCACCGGCTAGTTGCCGCTCCAGCTTGATAAACGCCGGGTGGTTGGCGGACGGTTGTATGCGGTACAGCCAGGTACGCCGGGCTTCGCTGCGCGCCATGGTAAAGGCGGTGCCGGAGAAGAGTTCGGTGTACAGCCCGTAGGGCGCTTTTTGCGGGGCGTTCTGGCCGATGGGCAGTGCGCCGGGCAGGGCTTCGCTGGCGAATTCATTGCCGAAGCCCGAAAGATAGTCGAGGTTCATGGATCATCCTCTATAAGGAAGTTGTTTTTATCGTAATCCAGTTACGCATAACGTAATTTGATCACTCTCGACCGTCAAGCTATAAAGACGCCCATTCATCTCTCGGATTCTCGCCCCTCCATGGAAAAGCCCCGCGACACCGGTAAACAGAAAGTCCGCTCGGCCGAAGTGGGCACCGATATCCTCAAGGCCCTGGCCGAACTGTCGCCAGCCACTTCGCTGTCGCGCCTGGCCGAACATGTGCAGATGCCCGCGAGCAAGGTGCATCGCTATTTGCAGGCGCTGATCGCCTCGGGTTTTGCCGAACAAAACACCGCCACCAACCATTACGGCCTGGGCCGTGAAGCCTTGCGCGTGGGCCTGGCCGCGCTGGGCAGCATGGACGTGTTGAAGGTCGGCGCCCTGCCCCTGGCGGAGCTGCGCGATGAATTGAATGAAACCTGTTTTCTGGCGGTGTGGGGCAACCAGGGCGCCACCGTGGTGCATATCGAGCCGGCGGTGCGCGCAGTCACGGTGGTGACGCAGTTGGGTTCGGTACTGCCGCTGCTCAGTTCGTCCACCGGGCTGGTATTCAGCGCCTACTTGCCGTCGCGGGAAACCGTGGATCTACGTGAGCGTGAGATCCAGGCCGGTATCGCCCACGCCCTGGTGGACGACCAGGCCTACGCCAGCACCTGCGAACAGATCCGCAACCGTGGCCTGCACTTTGTGCATGGTTTGCTGATGCCGGGGGTAGATGCGCTGTCGGCACCGGTGTTCAACGCCGTCGGGCAGGTGGCGGCGGTGATGACCGTGGTCGGCCCCACCTCGCTATTCCACGCCGATGAAGATGGCCCGGCGGCGCAGCGCTTGCTGGCGGCGACCCGGGCCGTGAGTTGGCGCATGGGCTATCAGCCCTGAGTCACCAGCTTGCCAGGGCCAGCGCTACGCGGTTTTCCAGTGCCTTTATCTGCGCGCCGCTGGCCAGGTAATTGTTGCTGATCATGGAAAACACCAAGCGGTGCCCGTGGGCGTCGGTGATGTAGCCACTCAAGGACGACACCCCTTGCATGGAACCGGTCTTGGCATGCAGGTTGTCTTGCGCCGCCGTGCCACGCAGGCGATAGCGCAGGCTGCCGCCGCGCATGCGCTCGCGGTTGCCGGCGATTGGCAGCGCGTTGTACCAGGCATCGAACCACGGCTGTTTGTTGGCGGCCAGCATCAGGTCGGTGAGGGTTTGCGCTGAGACGAGGTTCATGCGCGACAACCCCGAGCCATCGACCTGATTCAGCGTGGCCGTATCCAGCCCCTGGCGCTGCATGAAACCCGCCACCGCCACCACCCCCGCCGCTGCCGTGCCGCTATTGGCCGTCTTGCGTCCCATAGCCTTGAGCAGAGCTTCGGACATGTTGTTGTTCGAAAGCTTAAGCAGCGGCGTGATCAGTTCCTGCAACGGCGCCGATGGGTGCTCGGCCAGCACGCTCGCCGTCGCCGGGCTTGCCCCACCCACCACCCGACGCCCCAGCACCGTGATGCCCTGCTGCGCCAACGCCTGCTCAAACAGGTTGGCCACCAGTTGGGTGGGCTCCCACACACTCACCAATTGGCGGCTTTGCTTGCCCGGCGCAACTGCGCCGCTGAGCTGCAACAGGTTAGTGCCGTGACGGCGGTTGATCCCATAGCTATTGCCTGGGCCACTGGCCGCGTGGTTGCTCACTTGCAGATAATCGGTGGGCGGGAAGATCTCAACACCCACCGGCTGGCCGCCCCCTAAAGGCGCCTTGGCCGTGACCAGCACGGTGCCCGCATCGAAATCCGTATTGGGCGACACGGTCAGCGCCGAAATTTGCGCGCCGTAGTAGGTGCTTTCATCGTCATGGGACCAATCGACGCCCAGCCGCTCGGCGTCGAACCAGGTGTCGTCGAACACCAGGTCGCCTTGCACTTGGCGGATGCCCTTGCTGGCGAGTTGTGCGGCCAGGGCCTGGTAGTCGGCCCATTGCAGGGTCGGGTCGCCCAAGCCCCTCAAGTACAAGTTGCCGCTCAGGCGCTCGCCTTGCTGCGTGCCGTTGGTCAGCAGTTGAGTGGCAAAGCGGTAGTGCGGCCCCAGCACGTCCATGGCCGCTGCCGTGGTCAGCAGCTTCAGATTGGAGGCGGGAACCAGCCGCGTACGCGGATTGTGTTGATAGAGCGTGTTGCCGCTGCGGGCATCACGCACCATCAGGGAAACCGTGGCGCCCTGCAACGCCGGGTCGGCCAGTAACTGGTCAAGGGTTGGCCCGGTCCCCGTCGTTGAAGGCGAGGCGCAACCACCGAGCAACAGGCCAAAACCCAGCGCCATTGCACCGGCGTGTATCCATCGTCCCAACCGCATAACCCTGGCATTCCCACTCTGAAAGAGTGTGCAGCTTGGTTAATTCACTGCGCTCAATCAAGTGCCAAGGTGGTGATGGAGAATGTGCCGGCCTGAAACTGTGGGTCGGCTTTCGGCTCGGCGGCCGGCAATACGTAGTCCATCGCCGGCAGATACACGCGCTGGCGCTCGGCATCGAACGCCATGTTGTAGGCCATCGGCAAGGTGCTGACGGTGACCGCCAGGGCGTAATGGTCGGCGTCCTGCTGATCGATCACTTGCAGGTTTGCATCCACGCCGCTGGGAATCAGCAGCCGACGGTGTGGCGCGTCATAGGCCAGCGCGTTGACGTCACGCCCGATCGGCAACTTTGCTTTCACTTCACCCGTTTCGCGGTCCGCCACGATCAACACTGGCGCATCGCCTCGGCACGCGATGAACAGGCGCTGCCGCTCGACATCCTGGGCCAGCGCGCTGGGCTTGGGGCAGTCGGCGAATTGCCAGGTATCGAGCACGGCAAAGCTGCTGGCGGCATAACGCGCTACCTTGCCTTCATCGCGCATCGGCAGGAAGAAGCTGCCATCGCCCTTGAGCAACAACGGGTCGACTTTCTTTACCGCCAGTTCATGGGCGCCGGTGATGCGTTCGCTTTTGGGATCGAACTCAAACAGCGTCGAACGATCCGCGCGGCGCCCGCTGACGATGATCACCTTGCCGGTGGACGGTTCATACACCGCGCTGTTGAGGTTGCTTTGCGCCACTGCGATGCGCTTGAGCGGCTTGAGTGTGGATAACTTCACCACGCCCAGGCTGCCGTCGGTATTGAGCACAAAGACCCGGTCCAATTCCGGCACGAAGACCACGCCGTTGGCGCCCTCGGACTGGCCCACCGTCTTGACGACGCGCTGGTGCTGCACGTCAAACACAGTCAGGCCGTTTTCGCGGCGGGCCACGAACAGGTAGGGGCGCGTCGGATCAATCCCGACAAAGCCCCAGCTGTGGCCGGCACCGGGCAAGGTCACCCGATGTTCGCGGTGGTACGACGGCCCATCGGCCAGCGCAGACGCGCTGATCAACAGGGCCAGGATTGCACCGAGCTTTTTCATCAGAACTCCAGGGTGCTGGACACCGACACCTGCCGCGCATCACCAATCGACACAAACAGACGGCTGGCCGCCGAGGTGTAGTAGGTGCGGTCGAACAGGTTCTTCACGTTAAGTTGGAACTTGACCTTCTGCCCTTCGATCTTGGTGTTGTAGGTAGCAAACGCGTCCGCCACGGTGTAGCCCGGCAGGGTGAAGTCGTTGGCGGCGTCGCCGGCGCGTTCGCCGACATAGCGTGCGCCGGTGCCCACGCGCAGTTGGTCGCCACCGAAGATGCTGCCGAAGTCGAAGGCCACCGACAGCGAGCCGGTGTGCTTGGCCACGTTTTGCAGGCGGTTGCCTTCCAGGGTAGGGTCGTTGTCCTTGATGTCTTCGGCGTCGGTGTAGGCGTAGCTGCCGATCAGGCTCCACTGGTCGGTCAACTGGCCAGTGGCGTCCAGTTCCAGGCCACGGGAGCGCACTTGGCCGGCGATGCTGTAGATGGTATTCGCGCCGGAACCGACGGAGACCAGTACGTTGCGCTTGTCGATGTTGAACAAGGCGGCGCTGGCGGTGATGCGCCCCGGAATATCGAACTTGGCGCCCAGTTCCCAGGATTTGGACTCTTCCGGTGTCAGGTCGCCGGTCAACGTGCTGCCATCAGCCAACGCCGCAATCGTGGAGTTGGGCTTGAACGATTCGGTGTAGCTACCATAGAACGACAGCTCATCGGTGTAGCGATACACCAGGCCCGCACGCGGCACCCAGGCCTGTCCGTTGCCATTGGTGTTGGCCTTGAATGGCACGCCCTTGCCGGCATATTGGTCGTACATCTGGTAGCGCGCACCGGCCACAAAAATCCACTGGTCGGTGAGATGGATCGCGTCCTGGAAGAACAGCGAGTCGCTGCGCAGCAAGTCAGTCTGGGCGCTGTCGGCGGCGCTGACGGTGGTGCCGGCGACTTCGTTGCCGTACACCGGGTTGTTGTAGTTGAAGGTGCTGCGCGAGTTCTGGCGAATCAGGTCGGCGCGGTAGATCTTGCGGTACTCGTCGTCCATACCGAACACCAGGTCGTTTTGCAGGCCGAACACATTGACCTTGCCTTCCAGGCTGGCCGTAGTGAAACGATCGGTGGTGATCGCGCCCTTGGTGCCGTCCATCTTGCGGGTCAGGGTGCCATTGCTGTTCACCGCACTCACACGCACTTGGCTGGCGTCGTAGGTTTCGCGGTTCCAGCTGTAGCCGAAGTGGGCTTTCCAGTCGTCGTTCAGGTCGTGGTCGGCCTCGAAGCGGTACAGGTCGGAGCGGCCTTCCATGTTGTTGAAGGGCTCATCCAATCGGCGAGTGGACGGGATGTTCAACGGGTGGTTGGTCTTGGGGTCGATGGCGGTGCCACGGTCGAACGGCGAGAGAAACTCGCGGTGCTCGTAGGCAAACAACAACTTGGTGTTGTCGCCATACCAGGCCAGGGACGGCGCCACCAGGGTCTCGCGGTGGGTGCCGAAGTTGCGCCAGTAATCTTCGTCTTCATGGTCGACGATCAGGCGATAGGCCAGGCCGCTGTCACCAATCGGGCCGGTGGTGTCGAGGCTGCCGCCGCTGCCGTTCTTGCCGTCGCCGAAAGTGGAGCCGCGCACGGTCAAGGCGGTGGATTGCACCAGCTCAGGCTTTTTGCTGACGATGTTCACCACACCGCCCGGGTCCTGAATCCCGTACAACAGCGACGACGGGCCCTTGAGCACTTCGACGCGCTCGGCGGTGGCGTTCAGCGCACGGCCCTGCACCACCGGCATGCCGTCCTGCATGATCGAACCGTTACGGTTATCGCCAAAACCGCGCAGCATCACCGCGTCCTGGGTGCTGGCCAAGGTGTTGGCCTGGGTGATGCCGCTGATATTGCCCAGGGCGTCATCCAGGTTTCGTGGGTTCTGGTCGCGCAACACCTGGGCTGGCACCACGTTGACGGTTTGCGGGGTTTCCAGCAGCAGGGCCTTGGAGCGCATGACCGAACTGGTGGGCGGCGGCTGGTAGCTGGTGGTGTCTTGGGCTTGTTGGCTGGCGCCGCTGATGGTGGTGGCGCCGAGGTTCACCGCGCCTTCGGTGGGCATGGGCTCCAGGGCCAGGGTACGGGCATCGATCTGGCGGAAGGTGAAACCGGTGTTGCTCAGCAGGCGTTGCAACGCCTGGGTGGCGCTCATCTGGCCATTGACCGCCGGGGCGCTGAGGCCGTAGGGCGCTTCATCGGTGTAGATCACGCTGATCCCGGTGACCCGGCTGAAATCGCTCAGGGCCTGGGGCAGCGGTTTGGCTGCCAGGGCAAAGTTGAACTGGGTGCTTTGTTGCTCCTGCGCCTGTGCCACGCAAAGGGGCAGCAACGCCAACCCCGATACTGCCAATACCGAGGCTCCCAGCCACTGTTTAACCAAACCGCCCGCCGTCGACTTCATGCTGTGAGAACCCGTGTAGAAAACGCTGTTAATGCGAATTGATCGCAGTTTCAAAGCACTACACGAGTGGGCCGCCGGTTTACCTCACCTTAATTTGCAAAATATTTTATTTATTGCGCCTGGATGCGAAAGCCCATGCGCGGGAAATGCACATGCACGGTGCCTGCACGCTCGTCGGTGCGGCGCAGAATCAGCTCCTCGCGCCCGGCAAACAGCAGTTCACCGGCCACGGGGTCGGTGCCGTAGTCGGTGGCGCTGACGGTCACCTGCTGGCCTGGAACGAAGCCATTCAAATCCTCGAACACTTCATCCGGCAGATTGGCCGGCGTGGCGTTGCGGGAAATCTCCAGGGCCTGCTCGGCACTCATCTGGGAGGACGTGCCATGGCCAAAGCTCAGCACCCGGTCCAGCCAGGCGGCGACAGTCGGGTAAGCGTCCACCAACGGCGCGGTCACGGATGAGCCTTTGAGGAACCACAACGGATGGGCCAGGGAGAAGTCGGCAATGGAAGGCTCGCCGAACAGGAAGTCCCCCGCTTGGTGCTGCAATTGCTGATCGATGCGGCTGACAATCGCCGGCCATTGATGCAGGGCCTGGTCCAGTTGCACGCGAACGGCGGTACCACCGCTGAACAGTTGGCTACGGTCGGCCACCAGCACCTGGAGCATTTGCGGCGGCACCTTGGCAAATTTGACCGCCAGGGATTCGGGCTGGAACACCAGCGCCACGGCATGGGAAAACACCACCGAGTCGGCCCAGGCGGCGAAGCCTTGGGTGACCAACTCCAGGCCTTGGGGAAACAGCGCGGGGGCGGACTTTTCCTGCTCCAGGCGGCGGGCGATCAAGGCGGTGTCGCAGTAGATATCCGCGCCCACTTGCAGCACTGGGGTCTTGCGATAGCCGCCGGTGAGGGCGCTCAAGTCTGGTTTGGGCATCACGGGAGGGATCAGCACCGAGTGCCAGGACAAACCTTTGAAGCCCAGCAACAGGCGGGCTTTTTCCGCGAAAGGGGATTGCGGGTAGTGGTGAAGAATAAGCTCAGACATGCCGGACTCCGCTTGAAAAGTGAGCCGCTAGCTTAGCCTGCAATATTGCGATTGGGGGCGATGGGAACCCATCAGTCAAATCAATGAGCCACTGGCCGCCAGGCATTCCTTGGCGCTTTTCTTCAATTTCTTGATCAGCCGTTCCTGACGCAACGCCTCGCCCTTGCTCGCGCATTGCTCGGTGTACACCAGCGCCACCGCCGGGCTGGAGAGGAAAAACCGCGCGCCCTTGCCGCTCTGGTGGGAGGCAAAACGGCGCACCGGGTCATTGCTGATGCCGCAGTACAGCGCACCATTGGCGGCACGCACCAGGTAGACGAACCAGGGTTTGGGCTCAGAAGGATCAGTCACGGGTCGATTCGGCTAAAACACAGGAGCGCCAAGCTTATCAACGACTGGCCTGGAATGCCTTCAATCCGCGCAACGCCTGGGTACGTACAGCGTTTTTGACGATGGGCGTCCAGCCCAGTAACAGGCCTTTGGTGCCCAATGCCTGGCGTGACCAGCGCCACAGGTCGAAGCTGTCATGGTGCTCGCAGATCTTGCCGTCGCGAAACACAAAGCGCGCCTGGATATCGTTGACCACCGTGTTGCCGGTGGCGCTGAACAGGTAGGTGGCAACCCAATGCGCGCCGCCGCTGCGTTCATCGCTGCGCACGTTGTCGTAGGTCAGGGAGAAGTCCTTGGCGCGGGTGGTGAGCATGCGCCACATATCGCCCGCATCGCGGCCACGCAGTTCGCCGAAGGCCGGGTCGCTGAACACCACGTCATCGGTGTAGCAGGCGGCCATTGCCTCGGCGTCCAGGCGTTGGAAGGCCTGGTAGAAATGGTTGATCAGGGCAGTGTGGGCATCACTCATGGGCAGGCTCCGGGCGAGTGTCAGGGGTGCTGAACGATAATCCGCGCAAAGAGGGAAAGCCACGGCTATTCGCCATAGGAATGAATGATGCCCCGTGGCGTTAAAGGTAGACGATGTCCAACGTTGCACTGCCATCAATCAGGATTTCTTCACTTAACGGCAAGTCACGTGCACGCGTGATGGTTGTGGCGATGACCACATCGGTTCGCATGACCATCAGCGGTTGGGGAACCGGGTCTACGCTACTGGCGCCATTGACGGTGCGCATCCAGTCAGGTTGCCAGACCGTGTTGTCGGGGGCTTCGAACCAGGCCTGACCATTGACGGACTCGATCAACCTGCCAGGCGCGTTGTCTACCGTGGCGTTGATCATCTTCAGGGTGTACCAGCCGATTTTAACGTTGCCAGCAGCCAGGCCCAGGCCGAAATTGGGCAAGGCCCCCTCCCATTCCGCCGAGGTCCCAGCCCGATTGTCCTTGCTCTTGACGGCCACCAGCGTCGGCGCTTCACAACTGATCGATAATGGGAGCAGTGCCTCAGGCAATACCGTATTACCGTTGAAAACAAGATCTTTCGCCGAGATTTTGCCGTGATCCACGACCCCGCCATTGGCCAACATTGGTGTACACGCAGCGGGGGTAATACTGCCCTTGATACTCAGATCCACACTGGAAGCCGCCAGTGTTTGCCCAACACCGACCAACGCAAGAGTGGCGGCGGCCAGGCTTAATAGTTTTTTCATCACGCAAGTACTCTGAGGAGTGCGTTATTAGTATCAAACATACCGATGCGTTACTGCACCAGAAGTCTCAACCCATACACTCTGTTATTAGACTAGGGATTTGGCTCCAGAAACCTCACTAGAGCACGCACTTATTTTATCTCCCGACCACGCCCCTCCCCATGCAACTATTACGAATAACCCGTAACTAAGGCACCATCCCGACATCGCGCGCATAAGCAAACAAATCTACGTCCGTAGAGATACACAGCCTATTCATGGCCGTACTCTTTTGTTTGCTGATAGTTGAAATACTGCGATTGACCCGCGCGGCAATCTGGCTGACGGTCATGCCACTGGCCAGCATGCGCACCACCTCCTGCTCCTTGCCGGACAAGGTGGGCGTCTGGGTCGGCTGAGAACCGCACACCTGGTCCAACTGCACACGCAGGCACTCACTGACAAACTGTCGCCCCTGCACCACGGCTTTAAGCGCCAGGGGCAGCTCCCTGGCCGATGCGCTCTTGGCGATGACGCCTCGGGCGCCGTGGGAAAAGGCCGTGCGCAAGGTGGCGATGTTGGCAAACATCGTCACAAGGATCACAGGCACATCAGGGTACTGGCGGTTCAATAAACCCAATAGTCCATAACCGTCAGCTTGTTGATTACCGGGCATGGCAAAGTCCGTCACGATCACGTCACACGGTAGTTGGCTAACCAACTCCAAAAGTTGGTCGGGACCCTCTGCCTCACCCACTACTTTGCATTTTCCACTCGCCTCGATCACCACTCTCTGGCCCACGCGAACAATAGGGTGATCGTCAGCAATAATGATGCGAATCATCGGTCTTTCCATGATGGCAATTTGAGAGCGCAAAAATACCGCGATCATGCTCTTGCAACAACAGGAAATAATTCACCGAATTTGCGTCATACCCCGCATTTAAAGAGCCAAGCACTACCTCCTACATAATTAAGAGAAATTACATACAGAAAAGTACTACATAACTAATGGATAAATTCCTTCATAGATGTGCCAGATAATTCAGATAACGCTCAACCCCCCCACGAAACACGTCCAACGCCGAACGATTCATCGCCACTCCGGTTGAATGAACCTGCCTGATCAATTGCAACGCACCGGCCTCCAGGCCCGTTTCCCCCAGGAATGCCACGCTCCCCACCAGGCGATGCAGACACTGGGTGGCCATCCGGGCATCCCGCACCACCTGCGCATGGGCCAGCACCGCCAAGTCGGCATAGGCCTCCTGGATCAGACTGAACACCATAGGCTCGACCACATCCCACGAACCAAAGGCCTCGATCAGGCTGGCACGGCTGGGGAAAACAGCGCTGCTCGCCGAGGCCGAACTGGGTTCCTCGTCGGTGTTGGTCGCAGATTCCGGCTGAGGCAGCCAACAACGCAACACCTCGCGCAATTGCGCAAACCCGATCGGCTTGACCAGCCAGCCGTCCATCCCGCACGCCAAGCACTGGCGAATCTCCTCAGGCCCCAGGCTGCCGGTCAGACCCAGCACGATGATGGGTGCACGCCCTTCAATCCGCTCCCGGCGGCGCAGTTCGCAGGTCATGGTGTAGCCATCCATGACCGGCATGCGGCAATCACTGATAACCAGATCGAAATGCTCGGCAGCCAGTGCCTGCAACGCTTGCTGCCCATCACGGCAACACCGATGGGCCACGCCAAGCTTTTCCAGGAGTGAGCCGAGCAGCAATCGATAGGTGTAATGGTCGTCCACTACAAGCACACGAACCTGTGACCAGGCGATCTCAGGCAAGGTGACAGGCGGACCTGGGGGGGGGAAGTAGCCAGGCATAGTGCCCTCAATAGAGAGCGATCCGCTCACCCGAACTTTTCGCAATAAGGTCGCTGCCAAGAATCCAAATGAATTGGATTCAGGCCACAAATGAACGCGAAAAATATCCGAATGCGTGATCAGCCGCGATACAACAACTACGACAACGCCACCTCCACGCGCGAAAAACGCGGTTTTCTGACTAAACAACCCCCTTTTGTCATTGCCACCCTGTCATTCGTAATAGTTGCATTTCCGCCCTCAGCTCCTGCCGCTAAATTCCTCCCCGCTTTCCCTGAAGCAGCGCGTGCCCGCCACAACCATAAAACCCATGGGCAACTTCACCGCGCCAATCTGTCCCACGCCCTTGCATAGGAATACCTGTTGTGATGAAAGACTCTCTCGCCGCCCTGGCCGGCGCCTTGTTGATTGCCAATGGCACTGTGGCGCTGGCCACCAGCACCGTGGACCTGTCGGTAAAAGGCGCGATTACGCCGAGCGCCTGCACCCCCAGCCTCAGCGACGGCGGCGTGGTGGATTACGGCAAGATCGCCGTCAAGGACCTGTCCCCCACCGGCACGACTGTGCTCCCTCGCCTGAGCATCCAACTGACCGTGGACTGCGAAGCCCAGACATTGTTTGCCCTCAATGGCCGGGATAACCGCTTGGGATCTTCCATCTTTCCTGCCCTCAACTATATGTACGGCCTGGGCATGGTCAGCGGCAACGTGAAGCTGGGCGCCTATCAGATAGGCGTGTTCGACCCGGTGGCGGACGAACCGATCTATCCGCTGTATTCCTCCGACCAGGGCGCAACCTGGCTGGTGAACTCGTTCGGCAGTTACATGGGCCATTACCACTGGACTGCATTTGGCGACTCCACCACGCCCAAGGCACTGCGCACCGTAAAGGTTGACCTGCGCTTCCTCACCGAAATCGCACGTGTGCGAGACCTGCCCATCACCGAGGAAATGCCCATCGACGGCAGCGCCACACTGGACATGATCTACCTCTAACGCCTCTCCACATACAAAAGGACCTGTGCCCATGGATAAACCCACCCTCGCCTTGCTGCTCGCAGCCCTGGCGCCCGGCGCCTTTGCCGCCAGCAGTACCGACTTGAATGTCTCCGGCACGATCACCCCCAGCGCCTGCGCGCCCGTGCTGTCCAATGGCGGTTTGATCGACCACGGCAAAATGACCTCCAAGGATCTGCAACCGGCCTCCCCTACTCGGCTGGAGCCCGCGGAAATCCAGCTTGAAGTGCTGTGCGAGGGTGAGACCTTTTTTACCTTGACCACCGTGGACAACCGCGCGGGCACGTCCGCCATCAACCCGAGGCACCACGGCCTGGGCCTGACCCCGGAAAAAGAAAAACTGGGCAGCGTGGCGTTCTCGCTGTTCGACCCGGTGGCCGATGCACAACCGGTCAAGGTCATCATATCGAGCAACGGCGGAGCCAACTGGTACGCCAACCCCTACCTGGGGCACGAGGCACTGACCTCATTCGCCGCCCTCGACGGTCCCAACACGCCCATCGCCCTGAAAACCCTGAACGCCCGCTTGCGCACGTTCGCCATCATCGTGCCCGCCACCGACCTGACGCTGCTCGATGAAGTGCCGATCGATGGCCAAGCCACGTTGCAGCTCAAGTACTGGTAAGCCGCCATTCATTCCATCCCCCTAGTTAGGAGCCACACCATGAAAACCCTCAACGCCCTGTTCGCCACCCTGCTGCTCACTGGAGCGGGCAGCGCCGTCGCCGCCTCCAGCGTGGACTTGACCGTGCGCGGGTTGATCACCCCGAGTGCCTGTGAACCGACGCTGGCCGGCGGCGGCAATGTGGAGATCGGCAAGATTTCCGCCAAGGACCTCAACGCCGATACCTACACTCGCCTGCCCGACCAAACCGTGCAACTGACCGTCACCTGCGACGCCGCGACCCTGGTGGCGATCGAGCCCAAGGACAACCGCGCGGGGTCCGCTTTCGAGCCCAGCAATACGAACTTTGGCCTGGGCCTGGTCAATGGCAGCGAGAAACTCGGTGCCTTCCAGATGCACCTGCAATCGCCGGTCGGTGACGGCACGGAACTGGGCCCGATTTCCTCCAGTGATGGCGGCCTGACCTGGACCCGCTTCATGTACCTGACCAACGACGGCATCACCTCCGTGGCCAACACCACTGCCATCGCCCCGGTACCGGTGCAGTCGCTGGTCGCCGACGTGGTTCTCACCTCCTACATTGCCCCGGCCAGCAGCCTGACCCTGACCGAAGAAGTGCCCATCGACGGTTCGGCGACCCTGACCGTCAAGTACCTGTAATGCAAAACGGGCGCAAGGCAGTGCCTTGCGCCCAGTGCTGTTCCCACGGATGTCCCCTTCACACGGTTCCAACAACAGACCATGAACACGTTCTCACACCGCCTGATCACGCTCTGTCTCTGCCTGGCCAGCACCCCTGCGCTGTGCGCCTCCAAGGTTGATGTGACGTTGACCGGCAGTATCACGCCCAGCGCTTGCACGCCGACGCTGTCCCCCAGCGGTATCGTCGATCACGGGCGGGTTCCGGCCCGCTCACTCAATCAATACGAGTTCACCGAACTGCCGGCCAGGACGCTGGACATGAGCGTGACCTGCAACCAACCGGTGCTGTTCGTGCTGGTGGGCGTGGATAACCGTGCCGACTCCTCCGTGGGGCCGGGTTTCTATTACGGCCTGGGCAACAACGTCCACGCCCCGGCCGAACGCCTGGGCTCGGTGGCCCTGGCCATTCGTGAAGCGATGGGCGACGGCCAGCGCGCCATTGTGCTGGCCTCCAGCAACAAGGGCCTGACCTGGTTTCCCGAAACCAACGCCTACCCGAATAACTACATGGGCTTTGCGCACCCCGGCACCCTGATCCCGGACCCGCACAGCCAACTCACCGCCAAGCTGGAAATCAAAACGTCGATTAACGCCGCCGCCTACCTGACCCTCGACCAAGAGGTGCCGCTGGACGGCTCCATCGTGCTAGACCTGAGGTATCTGTAGTCATGTTCCCCTTCCCTTGCGTTGCCTTAATAACACGGGTGTTCAACCTGGTTCGCTACACCGGCCTTTACCTCGCCGCCCTGGCCCTGACGCTGTGGGGCCCAACCCTGGTGCTCGCCGATGGCATGGTGCCGGACACCTCGGTGGTGATCGTCAATGAAGCCGATGGCGAAGCCGCCGTGTCGGTGACCAACACCGATGCCAAGCTCGCCCTGCTGCACGTCACCCTGGAAGACATTCCCGAAGACCCGGCGTCGTTGCTGTTTGTCACGCCACCGCTGACGCGGGTCGAGCCGGGCAAGAGCCAGCTGATCCGCTTCATCCTGCAATCGCCCACGCCGTTGACCACCCAGCGCCTCAAGCGCGTGATCTTCGAGGGCATGCCCCAAGGCCGCGCCACCGGCCAGGCCGGCCATGCCCGCGTGGGTGTGACGGTGCGCCAGAACCTGCCGGTGATCCTGCACCCCAAGGGCCTGGCGCCGAACCGCACGCCGTGGACCGGTTTGGTCTGGCGCCTTGAAAACCAACAACTGAGTGTGAATAACCCGACACCTTACGTTGTACGCCTGGCACAGGAATTGACCCTGCTACCCGGCAAAGGCTCGGCGTTGTTACCGCGCACCTACGTGCTGCCCGGCGAAACCCTGAGCGTCGCCGCCAGCCAGGCCCAGGCCAGCACCGTGCAGATGCAGCCGGCCACGGTCTACGGGTTTGCGGTAGCCCCGTACCAAGCACCGATCACCCTTTGATCGCAGCGCCGGCGGGAGCAATGCTGGCGCCCTGATAACGAAGTGGCCTCCCACTGAAGGCCACCGGGAGCTTGTCTCGCCAAAGGATCGGCGCGGGCCTGCCTCCACTTATTCGAGTACGACGTGTGAGCACAGTTATGACTGATCGCGACGGCGAAGCCGTGCCTGGGGTTTCATCCTCCCGCACGCGCCAGCTGCTGGCGGGCCTTGCGCTGGCCGTGGGTACGGCGCTGCCAACCAGCGAACCCCTGGCCGATGACCTTGCAGGATCGTTCGATCCGCAAACCTTGTCCCAGCGCGGCATCGACCCACAGTTGGCCAACCTGCTGCTGGAAGCCCCTCGCTTCGCGGCGGGGCGCCACGCCCTCAACCTCAACGTGAACGGCCAACGGCGTGGCCGGGTGGATGTGCTGTTCGACGGGCAAGGCGCGCTGTGTTTCAACCAAGCGCTGCTGGACGCGGGCAACCTGCGCGTGCCGGCCGATGAGAGCGAGTGCCATGCCTTCCTCGACGCTTACCCACAGACCGTGATCGAGCAAGACCCGGCCACCCTCAGCCTATCGCTGGTGGTGCCCACCGAGGCCTTGCGCCCCGCCGTGCGCGACGTGTCCGGCTACCAGACCGGCGGTTTTGCCGGGTTGCTCAACTATGACCTGAGCGGCCTGTACAACGAGTACGGCGACGACAACAGCCGCTTCGGCTCGGCCAATACCGAGGTGGGCTTCAACGCCGGTGACTGGATCGTGCGCAGCCGCCAGGTACGTACCTGGCAAGACAAGGTGGCGCGCACCACCCACCTGGACGCCTACGCCCAGCGCACGTTCGCCGAGCAACAAGCGGTGTTCCAGGCCGGGCAGATCAACCTGTACAACCCGGTGCTGGCCGGCGCGCAGATCACCGGCGCCCAAGTGCTCACCGAAACCGCGCTGCAAGACCAGAACCAGGGCGCGACCATCACCGGCATCGCCAACAGCCCGGCCCAGGTGGAGATCCGCCAGAACGGCACGTTGATTCATTCCACCGTGGTACCCGCCGGGCCGTTTTCCCTCACCGATGTACGGCGCCTGAACAGCCGCTCCGATGTGGAAGTCACGGTCAAGGAAACCAGCGGCGAGGAGCGGCGCTTTACCGTGCCAGCGGCCATGCTCGGCCTGGGATTGCCAGCGCCGGGTTACTCGGTGGCAGCTGGGCGCGTGCGCAAGGTCGGCGCCGGCGAAGGCGCCGAGCCGTGGGTGGTCAGCGGCGGCTGGAGTGGCGCACTGCACCCGCAGGTCAGCATCGGCGGCGGCGCACTGGCGGCCGAAGATTACCGCGCGGTGGGCGCGAACATTGGCTGGTTGCCGAGGCAGGACAGCCAATTCCAAGTCACCACCCAAGTCGCCCAGGCCACGCGCACCGGCAACGAGCGTGGGGTGCAAACCGACCTATCATGGTCCCAGCGCCTGAGCGAACGCTGGGCAATCACCACCGCAGGTTCCTGGCGCAGCCTGGGCTACCGCGACCTGGACGACTCCACCTACACCACCGATACCCGCGAGCAGCGCCGTTCCCGTTATCGCGACCAGCAAAGCGCCACGGCGTCCTGGTCGCACCCGATGCTCGGTGCGTTCAGCGCAGGCATCTCGCGCTCGTCCTCGTTTACCGGCGACAGCAGCAGCCGCGCCTTGGCGTCATGGGGCACCAGCTTTGGACGGGTGTCGGTGTCGGCCAGCGCCGAGTGGCAAGTCGGCGGGCGCCAGCAAAGTGATGACAGCGTGTACCTGAACATCAGCATGCCCTTGGGCGAAAGCCGTCGCGGCCGCGCCTGGGCGCGCAATGCCGGTGGCGAGCACCGCATCGGCGCCGGGGTCAGCGAACAACTCAATGACCAGTTGAGCTACCAGGTGGGCGTTGAACGCGACAGCCGCGACCGTGAGGTGGAGTCGTCCGTCGGCGTCTCGGCGCTGCCGTACTACAGCCAGCTGGACTTCAACTACACCCGTAACAATCAGGAACGCTCCAGCTACCAGGGCGGCGCACGCGGCGGCGTGGTGCTGCACGGCGATGGCCTGACCTTTTCGCCCTACCCGGTGCGCGAGACCTTTGCCGTGATGTCGGTGGGCGACATGGCCGGGATCAAGGTCAGCACCCCCAGCGGCCCGGTATGGACCGACTGGCAAGGCCAGGCCGTGGTGCCGCAATTGAGCCCCTATGGACGCAGCCCGGTGGAAGTGCAAACCCGTTCGCTGCCGCGCAATGCCGACATCAGCAACGGTTTGGCGGTGCTGTCGGCCGGGCGTGGCGCGGTGGACAAAGTCGAGTTCGGCGTAGCTCTCACCCGCCGCGCACTGCTTAACGTGACCCGCGCAGACGGCCAGCCGTTGCCCCGTGGCGCGGCAGTGAGCACCGCCGACGGCGAGTTCGTGACCCTGGTGCAGGAAGGTAGCCAAATCTTTTTGCCTGACGTGCTGGACCGCCGCGAGCTGTGGGTCAGCGCTCCCGGCCAACCCCGTTGCCGCCTGGACTTCGAGCTGCCCGAACGCGGCGACCCCGAGGTGTATTTCGAAACCGCACCAGCGCGGTGCCAACCATGAGGACGCGCACCATGGGCCTGAAACCGGTCTTGCTGTCACTGAGCGTATTGCTGGGCACGAACGCCTGGGGCATGGATGAATGCCAATTGAACCTCAGCGAAACCCGCGTGGATTTCGGCCTGATGAACCGGGCTGTCACACAAGGTTCAGCGACCGAGCGCCTGTTGGGTGAGCGCCGCTTGAGCCTGAGCCTGAACTGTCCCAACCCGACCGACCTGAGCCTGTTCTACCGGGCCTTGGCGGCCGGTGGCGAGCGCTTCCAATGGACTGCGCGTGGCAACTACAGCCTGCTAGCCAGTGACGCGCTGCTCGACGGCCAGCCAGTGGAGTTGGGCTTGTTGCCCGGCAGCGGCCAGCCGCCGGTGAGTAGCGGGGCAACCCTGCGCTGGCGCCCTGAGCACGGCGTGGTGCCGATGCGTGGGGGCGTACCCGTAAGCGGGCAAAGTTTGTTGCTGCAACTTCAAGTCAGCGCCTGGGCCACGAACGACGCGTTGCGCGTCAGCGATGCCGTGACCTGGGACACCAGCGGCGTGTTCGACGCGATCCACGCCGGACGTTCGCGGGAGCTGCGCCTGCAAGCCCGGTTTGCTCCGGCTGCGTGCACGCCAAGCCTGTCCAACGGCGGCACGGTGGCCTTCGGCAAGCTGTCGGTGATGGACCTGAGCATCGACAAGGAAACCACCCTGCCCGCGCGCCCGTTGGTGGTGAGCGTGACATGCGATGCGCCCACCGCGTTCGCCCTGCGCTTGCAGGACAACCGCCAGGGATCGGCCAGCGGCCCAAGTGATGAAACCACCTATGGGCTGGGGCTCGACGCCCAGCAGCAAAAAATCGGGCGCTACCGCCTGATCTTCGACCCACTGCGCACCACCGCCGACAGCTTTGCCCAGCTGTACCGCACCGACTCCGCCACCGGCGCCTTGCCATGGAGCAGTGCCAGCGCCAACCCGCTGGCGATTGGCGCCAGCCGCTTCCTCGGTTTCAGCGCCAGCGCCGGCAGCACCAGCGGCCCCGAGCCGATTCAACAACTGAGCGCCACCACGAGCCTGGAAGCGGTCATCGCACCACTGGGCACGTTGGACCTGGGCAGCGAAGTGCGCCTCGACGGCGCCGCCACCCTCGAAATCAACTACCTCTAGGAGCAATCGCATGAACCGTACCCTGATGCCATTGGCCGCTTTGGCCGTGCTGAGTGGCACCGCACATGCCGCGTCCACCGTCGATCTGGCGGTCACCGGGCTGATCACGCCCATGGCCTGCACGCCGCTGCTCTCCGGCGGTGGACTGGTGGACTTCGGCAAGATCTCACGCAACGACCTCAACCTCACCAACGGCACGCGCCTGCCGCACAAGTACCTGACCCTCACCGTCAACTGCAACGCCCCCGGCCGCTTCGCCCTGCGCATGCGCGACAACCGCGACGGCACGGCCCACGTCAACAGCGAGATTTTCTACGGGCTGGGGCTGGATACCAGCGGCAACAAGATCGGCGTGTACTCGGTGAGCTTCGACCCCAAGCAAACCGTGGTCGATGACCTGGCCGTGGTGTACGGCACCGAATCCACCACTGGCGGCCTGGCGTGGCGTATGGCGAATCTCAACCCTATTGATGTGGGCTCGCGCAGCCTGCTCGGCTTTACCGATGTGGTTGGCAGCACCGCCGGCCCATCGGCCATCCAGACGCTCACCAGCACCCTGAAGCTGGAAGCCACCCTCAACGCCCGGCAGAACCTGGACCTCAGTGTGGAAACACCGATGGATGGGTCGGCCACGTTGGAAGTTGTGTACCTGTAACCCTTGTTTTCCCTAATCCCTGTAACCCCTAGTAGGAGCAACACCATGAGCATCACCCGTAACCTTCTGGTCACCGCACTGCTGACGAGCGCCGGCCATGCTGTCGCCGCGTCGAGTATCGACATGAGTATCAGAGGGTCGATTACCCCCAGCGCCTGTGAGCTGAGCCTGGCCAACGGCGGCGTCTTTGACCTGGGTAAAGTGGCCGCCAAAGACCTGCAGGCCGAACAGCCAACGAATCTTGAGGAACTGAATACGCAACTGGCCGTGACCTGCGAAGCCGCCACGCTGATGGGGATCGAGTTCAAGGACAACCGTGCAGGCTCATCCTTTTTCGATCAAGACAACACCTTCGGGCTGGGGTTGATCAACGGCAACCAGAAGCTGGGCCACATAGGGGCAACCCTCACCTCCTACATGGCCGATGGGACCAGGGCCTTCGGTATCCACTCGATGGACGGCGGCTTGACGTGGGCCGCTGGCGGCGGCGCCAAACCCGGCAGCCTGTCATCGGTCTATACGGCCGCTCCCATGGCCCCGGTGCCGGTGCAAGTGATGACTGCCAAGATGATTCTCGATGCGTCCATTGCCCCGGCCAAAGGCCTGACACTGACCGATGAAGTGCCCATCGACGGCTCGATCACGATGACCGTCAGGTACCTGTAACGCAAGCTGAGTGCAGGGCAGTCCACCTGTGGCCTGCCTTGCGCCCACAGAACACATCTCCCCGAGCAGGAGCAACACCTTGAGCACCCCGCGTAACCTTTTGATCAGCGCATTGCTGGCAAGCGTCACAGGCGCCGAGGCCGCATCGACGGTCAACCTGGCCGTCAACGGCCTGATCGTCCCCAGCGCATGCACACCCACCCTGAGCCATGGCGGTGAAGTCGACTACGGCAAAGTCGCCGCACGGGACCTGAACCTCAACACCATGACTCACCTGCCCAACGTGACACTGCAATTGGCCGTCAATTGCGAGGCCGCCACCCTGTTTGCACTCAAAGGGATCGACAATCGCCCAGGCACCACCTACGAAGCACGCAGTTTCGGCCTGGGCATTATCAACGGCACGGAAAAAGTCGGTGGTTACTACACGATCTTGAACAACGCCAGCGCCGACGGCCGAGCGTTGACGCCAATCGGATCCAGCGATGGCGGCGCTACTTGGCAAGCCCCCACGGGCGGCAACCTGTGGTGGTTCGCGTCTGACCTGGCAGCGTTCGGCAACAACGCCAGTGGTGTGGTGGCGCCAGTGGCCATTCGCACGCTAAGCAGTGACCTGTTGGTTAGGGGCTATATCGGCGCCGCTGCAACCTTGACGTTGACCGAAGAGCAACCCATCGACGGCTCGATGACGGCAGAAGTGTTTTACCTCTAGGTCTCACACTTTTTCGCTGACGACCGCCACATAAGCGGCCCGCCCCGCCCCCCACCCGGCGACGATCGCGCCCAGGCCGATCACACCGAACACCCAGCCGGTGGCGCCCCAGCCACCGGTCCAGTCATGCAACACCCCCACCGCCAACGGGCCCATGGAGGCCAGCGTATAGCCGATGCCTTGGGCCATGCCTGACAGGTTGGCGGCGACGTGGGAATCGCGTGAGCGCAACACGATCAGGGTCAGCGCCAGACTGAACGTGCCGCCCTGGCCCAACCCCAACAGGATCGCCCAGCCCCACAAGCCTTCGAGCGGCGCAAACAGGCAACCGAACAGCCCGCCAAGGGTGAGCAGCATCACCACCACAATGGCCAGGCGCTGGTCCTTGCCTCGCGTGGCCAGCCACGGTGCAGTCAGGGCGCTGAGCAGTTGCACGATGATCGAACCGGACAACAGCAAACCGGCTTCGGTAGCACTGAGGCCACGGCTGATCAGGATCGAGGGCACCCAGCCAAACACGATGTAGGCCAGGGACGATTGCAGGCCCATATACAGGGTGACCTGCCAGGCCAACGGATCGCGCAGCAAGCCCTTGACCCGATAGGCCACCTGATGGGCGCCGTGTTTTTGCCCGACCTGGGGCAACCAGAACACTGCCGCCACCAGCGCGGGCACGATCCAGAAGCCCAGGCCCAGGTTCCAGCTATCACCAAAATAGTGACTCAACGGCACCGTGGCACCCGCCGCCAGCGCTGCGCCCAGGCACAACGCCATGGTGTACACGCCGGTCATGGTGCCCGCCTGCTTGGCGAAGTCGCGCTTGACGATACCGGGCAACAACACACCGATGATGCCGATGCTGGCCCCTGCAACCAGGCTGCCAGCGAACAGCCCGGCTTCACCGAATGAGCTGCGCAGGATGATGCCTGCGGCCAGCGTCAACAAAATCCCCAGCACCACGCGCTCGGCACCAAAACGCCGTGCCAGGATCGGCGCCAGCGGCGCGAACAGGCCAAGGCACAACACCGGCAAGGTGGTCAGCAAACCGGCCTTGGCTGCCGACAGTCCCAAACTGGCCGACACGTCGTTGAGCAACGGCGACAGACTAGACAGCGCCGGGCGCAGGTTCAGCGCCACCAGGATCAGGCCCAGCAGCAACAACCACGGGCGGTTTACCAGCGGCTGTGTGTGTTGGATCACGTCGTCGTCGGCTTCGGCGTCGATCAACAGTTCTTCAAGCTTGGTTTCGGAGGTCATTGATCAACTGCCGGCAGAGGGACGGGCGTTTGCCCTGATCACTGGTTGAAAAGTCCCACAGCCTATTCGGACGTGCCTACAAGAGCAACGCACTAGGTTTCTTAGGCAGGAAAATGAGCAGTATTTTCGATTGGTAAAATTACCCTTAGAGGGTAATTATTGGACTCAGGTGTCTTATGGAAAAGTACACACCTCATTACGATTTGGCTTTGGTGAAAAAAGAGGTCGTTCGGTTGGGTTACAGGGCATTCACCGCCACCGCCCTGCAAGATGCCCGAAAAATGGAGCTGAGCCCCGGCCAGATGCAACACGTGGTCTGCGCCCTTGAGCACCGAATGTTGTACAAATCAATGACGACCTATGCAGACCATCGGGTATGGCAGGACGTCTACCTGATCAAGATCTACGGCACGGAGATTTACATCAAGGTCACTTACCGTCCAGGCGGTGGCCCTCCCGTAATCTCCTTCAAGGAGAAAACCCAATGAGAACCCAGCAATGCATGAGCTGCGGAACCCATGACGCAATGCAACATTTTGAAGGTCGCACCTTCAGGATCAACACGCGGGGAATGATCCGGGATATTCCGGACATTGCAGGTTGGGAATGCGAGGTCTGTCATGAAGTTGAGTTTGATCACGACGACGACAGTGCAGAACGCTATTGCAAGGCTTCCGATCTGCTGCTGATCGACGCGCGAAAAATCATCGCCGCTGAAATGAAGCGCATCCGCCGCAAGCTACACCTGACACAGAAAGACGCGGTGAGGCTTTTGACCGTCCGCGGGCACAATGCATTTTCTCGCTACGAACGGGCTGAGATCTTTCCGCCGGAACCGTTGCTCACATTGATGCGCCTGCTCGATAAGCACCCTCACCTGCTGGCGGAGATAGAGGCCCTCAATGTCGGGGACGACTTGAACCAACTGCTCCTCAAAAAAGACGCGCAGCAACTCGCTGCACAAGCCTCCTGAAAAAACAGCAGGCAAAAACAAACCCGGCACCAGGCCGGGTTTATTTATTCACCCATCGATCAATGCAAAATCTGGCTCAAGAACAACTTGGTCCGGTCATTCTGCGGATTGTCGAAGAAGTCATTCGGCGCCGCCTGTTCCACAATCTCGCCCTTGTCCATGAAGATCACGCGGTTGGCCACGGTGCGCGCAAAGCCCATTTCGTGGGTTACGCACAACATGGTCATGCCGTCTTCGGCCAGGCCGATCATGGTGTCCAGTACCTCTTTCACCATCTCCGGGTCGAGGGCCGAGGTCGGCTCGTCGAACAGCATGATTTTCGGCTTCATGCACAACGCACGGGCAATCGCCACACGCTGTTGCTGGCCGCCAGACAGTTGCCCCGGGAACTTGTGGGCCTGCTCCGGAATACGCACGCGCTCAAGGTAATGCATGGCGATTTCTTCGGCCTTGCGCTTGGGCATCTTGCGCACCCACATCGGCGCCAGCGTGCAGTTCTGCAGGATGGTCAGGTGCGGGAACAGGTTGAAGTGCTGGAACACCATGCCGACTTCGCGGCGGATCGCTTCGATCTGCTTGAGGTCGTTGGTCAGCTCCACCCCATCCACCACGATGCGGCCTTGCTGGTGTTCTTCCAGGCGGTTGAGGCAGCGGATGGTGGTGGACTTGCCCGAACCCGACGGGCCGCACAGCACGATACGCTCGCCCTGCTTGACGTTGAGGTTGATGTCTTTCAACACGTGGAACTGGCCGTACCACTTGTTGACGCCCTGCATCTGGATAATGCCTTCAGGGCTCACAGGCTGTTTGATCGCTTCGCTCATAACATCAACTCCTAACGCTTGTGGCCAGTGTCGAGCTTGTGTTCCAAATGAATGGAATAGCGCGACATACCAAAACAGAAAATCCAGAACACCAGGGCGGCGAACACGTAGCCTTCGGTGGCCATGCCCAACCATTTAGGGTCGGCGGCGGCTTGCTTGACGCTGTTGAGCAGGTCGAACAGGCCGATGATGATTACAAGGCTGGTGTCCTTGAACAACGCGATAAACGTGTTGACGATGCCCGGGATCACCAGCTTCAGGGCTTGCGGCAGAATCACCAGGCCCATGCTGCGCCAGTAACCCAGGCCCATCGCGGCAGCCGCTTCGTACTGACCTTTTGGAATCGCTTGTAAGCCACCGCGTACCACTTCAGCCACGTAGGCCGACTGGAACAGGATCACGCCGATCAACGCCCGCAGCAGCTTGTCGATGCCCATGCCTTCGGGCAGGAACAACGGCAGCATCACCGAGGACATGAACAGTACGGTGATCAACGGCACGCCGCGCCAGAATTCGATGAAGGTCACGCAGACCACCCGAATCGCCGGCATGTTCGAACGCCGCCCCAACGCCAACACAATGCCCAACGGCAAGGCGCCAGCGATACCGACGGTGGCGATCACCAGGGTCAGCATCAAGCCGCCCCATTGGCTGGTGGCCACGTTGGTCAGCCCAAAGATGCCGCCGTGCAACAGGAAAAACGCGATGATCGGGTACAGCACCAGAAAGCCCAGGCCGTAGACCGCCTTGCGCGGGAAGCGCGAGATGAACAACGGCGCCACGCCGACAATGGCCAGCCACACGGTCAGGTCTACGCGCCAGCGCAGGTCACCGGGGTAGTAGCCGTACATGAACTGCCCAAAGCGCTGCTGGATAAACACCCAGCAGGCGCCTTCCTTAGTGCAGTCGGCGCGGGTGGTGCCGACCCAGTTGGCGTCCAGAATGGCCCAATGCAGAATCGGCGGCACCACCAGGTAGATCAGGTAAAACGCCAACAACGTCAGCAGGGTATTGAGCCAACTGGAAAACAGGTTGGCGCGCATCCATGCGACCGGGCCGAAGACCTTGCTCGGCGGCGGCATATCAGGTTTGAAAGTATGCGAACTCATGCTGGTTTCCTCACCGCTCGATCAGCGCAATGCGCTTGTTGTACCAGTTCATCAGCAGGGAAATGCTGATGCTGATCGCCAGGTACACGCTCATGGTGATGGCAATAACCTCGATGGCCTGGCCGGTCTGGTTAAGCACCGTGCCGGCAAACAGCGAAACCATTTCCGGGTAACCGATACCGGCGGCCAGCGACGAGTTTTTCGCCAGGTTGAGGTATTGGCTGGTCAGCGGCGGAATGATCACCCGCAGGGCCTGCGGGATGATGACCTTGCGCAGCGTCGGCCCAGGGCGCAGGCCGAGGGAGCGTGCAGCTTCGGTCTGGCCGTGGCTGACGGACTTGATGCCCGACCGCACGATCTCGGCGATAAATGCTGCCGTGTACACGGTAAGCGCCAGGGTCAGTGCCAGCAGTTCAGGGATCAGTACCCAGCCGCCGACAAAGTTGAAGCCTTGCAACTTGGGCATTTCCCAGTGCAGCGGCGCACCGAAGATCAAGGCGCACAACGCCGGAATCACCACCAACAGGGCAAGGCCCGCCCAGAATTTGTGGAACGGTACGCCAGTCGCTTCAAAGCGCTTGTTGGCCCAACGTGCCATCAGCACCACGGCGATGATCGCCAAGACGACGCTGACCACAAACGGCCAGAACCCATCCGCCGCCAGCGCTGCCGGCATATTCAGGCCACGGCTGCTGACAAAGAAGGTATCGCCGAAGTTATGACTGTTACGCGGCCCCGGCATGGTCAGGAACACCGCGAAATACCAGAACAGGATTTGCAGCAGCGGCGGGATGTTGCGGAACACTTCCACATACACGGTTGCCAGCTTGTTGATCATCCAGTTCGGCGACAGCCGCGCCACGCCGATGACGAACCCGAGCAGCGTCGCGAGGATCACGCCGATAAAGGTCACCAGCAAGGTATTGAGCAAGCCGATCACAAAGACCCGGGCATAGCTGTCCGATTCGGTGTAGTCGATCAAATGCTGCGCGATGCCGAACCCGGCACTGCGTTCAAGAAAGTCGAAACCCGAGGTAATGCCCCGGTGTTGAAGGTTGGTCTGGGTGTTGTCGAAGAGGTACCAGCCCAGCGAGATCACCGCCACAATCGTGATGATCTGGAAGAGCCACGCACGCACTTTGGGATCGCTGAAGCTGAGCTTCTGCTTGGGTGCGACGATTTGTTTCTGCATGAAATGCCCCGAAAGAAATGGAACAGGAACTCACCCGGCGGTTGGCCCACCGGGTGATTGAACCATCAGCGATCAGCGCACAGGGGGTGCGTATTGAATGCCGCCAGCGTTCCACAGCGCGTTCAGGCCACGGTCGATTTCCAGCGGGGTGCTCTTGCCCAGGTTGCGCTCGAACACTTCGCCGTAGTTACCGACTTGCTTGACGATCTGGACAACCCAGTCTTTCTTCACTTTCAAGTCTTTGCCGTATTCGCCGTCAGCACCCAACAGACGGGCAACGTCCGGGTTCTTGGTGGACTTGGCTTCGGCTTCTACGTTTTTCGAGGTGATACCGGCTTCTTCAGCGTTGAGCATGGCGTAGCCCACCCAGCGCACGATGGCCAGCCACTCGTCGTCGCCATTACGCACCACCGGGCCCAACGGCTCCTTGGAGATGGTTTCTGGCAGAACCACGTAGTCCTTCGGTGCGGCCAGCTTGCTGCGCTGGGCGAACAGTTGGGACTTGTCGGAGGTCAGTACGTCACAACGACCGGATTCCAGCGACTTGGCGCTTTCATCGGAGGTGTCGAAGGTGATCGGGGTGTATTTGAGGCCGTTGCCACGGAAGTAGTCGGAAACGTTCAGCTCAGTGGTAGTACCGGCCTGGATGCAGATGGTTGCACCGTCCAGTTCCTTGGCACTTTTCACGCCCAGCTTGTTGTTAACCAGGAAGCCGATGCCGTCGTAGTAAGTGATGAAGCCTGGGAATTTCAGGCCCATGCCGGCGTCGCGGGAGCTGGTCATGGTGGTGTTGCGGGACAGGATGTCGACTTCACCCGATTGAAGCGCGGTGAAACGCTCCTTGGCGTTCAACTGGCTGAATTTGACCTTGGTCGCGTCGCCAAACACGGCAGCGGCCACAGCGCGGCACACGTCAGCATCGATCCCGAGGATCTTGCCGCTGGCATCCGGCACCGAGAAACCCGGCAGGCCGTCACTCACGCCACATTGCACAAAGCCTTTCTTCTGCACGGCATCCAGGGTGGCGCCGGCTTGGGCGAAACCGCTGACACCCAATACGGCCGCCGCAGTCACGATGGCCAGGGTGGATTTCAATACCTTCATTCAAACCTCCAGTTGCTCTTGTTGTGTCGGAGCTCGAACCTCAGCGCACCCTTATGAGGCGGTATTGACCCGTGTTGGCTTTTTTTAGGGTCAAGCAGCTTGAGGCCGTCGCAGTAATTCCAGCTGCTATCCCATGAGCGGCAGTCACTGATAGTGTTACTGTCCCAAGAGATAGTTCTGACATCGTTCAACACATAGCAAGGCCCGTACCAGAGTGCTGGCTGAGTCGTTTCAGCCCACTATCAAGCGCAAAAGATTCAACCTTGCGACATTCTCGTAACAGATCAACCTGACGCGCACCGTTGGGTCGCACTTAATCGGAGCGCGCGCACATATATGGAGCAGACATGACCGAACCCTTGATTCTTCAGCCCGCCAAGCCCGCAGACGCCTGCGTAATCTGGTTGCATGGCCTGGGTGCCGATCGCTACGACTTCCTGCCGGTGGCCGAAGCGCTGCAAGAAAGCCTGCTGACGACCCGTTTCGTTTTGCCCCAGGCACCGACCCGTCCCGTCACCATCAATGGTGGCTATGAGATGCCCAGCTGGTACGACATCAAGGCCATGAGCCCGGCCCGATCCATCAGCCTGGAAGAGTTGGAAATATCGGCAAACATGGTCACGGATTTAATCGAGACCCAGAAGAGAACCGGAATAGACGCTTCGCGAATTTTTCTCGCCGGTTTCTCCCAAGGTGGCGCCGTGGTGTTTCACACCGCATTCCTGAATTGGGAAGGCCCATTGGGTGGCGTGATCGCCCTCTCCACCTACGCGCCAACCTTCAGTGACGAGCTGCAATTGTCCGCCAGCCAACAGCGCATTCCGGCCCTGTGCCTGCACGGCCAGTACGATGAAGTGGTACAGAACGCCATGGGCCGCAGCGCCTACGAGCACTTGAAGAACCGTGGTGTCACCGTGACATGGCAGGAATACCCAATGGGCCACGAAGTGTTACCCGAAGAGATTCGCGATATCGGCACTTGGTTGAGCGCCCGCCTGGGCTAAAACCTGTGTTTATGTAGCCGTATGACAGACGCACTACGCCGCGCCCGTTTCTTGCATTACACTGGCCGGCGTACATTCCTTAACCAATTAATGAGATCACCGTGCTCGAAGCACTCAAGAAGATGTTCGGCAAAAGCGAGGCCGAGCCGCTCGCGCCTGTTCCCAGTGCTCCTGTCCCGACTGCCGGCAGCCGCAATGACGGTAAACAGCCCGAGCGAGCTGCGCCTATCGCCCAGCCGACGCCGCCTACGGTGACCGCGCCTGAACCGGCAAAAGAAGCCGCACCGGCCCCCAAGCCGCGCCGCGAACGGGCGCCCAAGCCGCCCGTTACCCCATGGAAGCTCGAAGACTTCGTCGTCGAACCCCAAGAAGGCAAGACCCGCTTCCACGATTTCAAACTGGCCCCAGAACTGATGCACGCCATCCAGGACCTGGGCTTCCCGTACTGCACGCCGATCCAGGCGCAGGTACTGGGCTTCACGCTGGCCGGCAAAGACGCCATCGGCCGTGCCCAGACCGGCACCGGCAAGACTGCCGCGTTCCTGATCTCCATCATCACCCAGCTGCTGCAGACGCCGCCGCCCAAAGAACGCTACATGGGTGAGCCTCGCGCGCTGATCATCGCCCCGACCCGCGAGTTGGTAGTGCAGATCGCCAAGGACGCCGCCGACCTGACCAAGTACACCGGCCTCAACGTGATGACCTTCGTCGGCGGAATGGACTTCGACAAGCAACTCAAGCACCTCGAAGCCCGCCACTGCGACATCCTGGTGGCCACCCCTGGCCGCCTGCTGGACTTCAACCAGCGCGGCGACGTGCACCTGGATATGGTCGAAGTGATGGTGCTGGACGAAGCCGACCGCATGCTCGACATGGGCTTTATCCCACAAGTGCGCCAGATCATTCGCCAGACTCCACCGAAATCCGAGCGCCAGACCCTGCTGTTCTCCGCCACCTTCACCGAAGACGTGATGAACCTGGCCAAGCAGTGGACCACCGACCCGTCCATCGTCGAGATCGAGGCGGAAAACGTCGCCAGCGAAAACGTCGAGCAACACATCTACGCCGTGGCCGGTGCCGACAAATACAAGCTGCTCTACAACCTGGTCAACGACAACGGTTGGGAGCGGGTGATGGTGTTTGCCAACCGCAAGGACGAAGTGCGCCGCATCGAAGAACGCCTGGTGCGTGATGGGGTGAACGCTGCGCAATTGTCGGGCGATGTGCCGCAGCACAAGCGCATCAAGACCCTGGAAGGCTTCCGCGAAGGCAAGATCCGCGTGTTGGTGGCCACTGACGTGGCAGGCCGCGGGATTCACATCGATGGCATCAGCCACGTGATCAACTTCACCCTGCCGGAAGTGCCGGATGACTATGTACACCGCATTGGTCGTACAGGGCGTGCCGGGGCTGCGGGTGTGTCGATCAGCTTTGCCGGGGAAGATGACTCGTATCAGCTGCCGTCAATCGAGGCGCTGCTGGGTCGCAAGATCAGCTGCGAGACGCCGCCGACGCATCTACTGCGACCTGTCGAGCGCAAACGCCCTTAAAGCTGGAATGCGATAAAAAATGTGGGAGCGGGCTTGCTCGCGAATGCGGTGTATCAGTGATGAATGTATCAACTGACACACCGCATTCGCGAGCAAGCCCGCTCCCACATTTGGTTTTGTGCCAGGCCTAAGACTTCCAGCGATCCGCGGCGGCGTGGTCGCTACTGCGCCCCTCTACCCAACGCGGCCCTTCGCTGGTGTTTTCTTTCTTCCAGAACGGCGCCCGCGTTTTCAAGTAATCCATCACAAACGCACAGGCATCAAACGCCGCCTGGCGATGGGCACTGGCTACTCCGACAAACACAATCGGCTCCCCCGGCTCCAGCGCGCCGATGCGGTGCAGCACGTCCAGCTTGAGCAACGGCCAGCGCTGTTCTGCTTCGGCGGCAATCTTGGCCAGGGCCTTTTCGGTCATGCCGGGATAGTGCTCAAGAAACATCCCCGACACCTCACGGCCATCGTTGAAGTCGCGCACATAGCCGACAAAACTCACCACCGCCCCCACGCCGACGTTGGCCGCGTGCATGGCGTTGACTTCGGCACCGGGGTCAAACGCCTCGATCTGCACCCGAATGGCCATGCTCAGCCTCCCGTTACAGGCGGGAAGAACGCCACTTCATCACCATCGACGAGGGCTTCGTCCAGCGTACACAGCTCCTCGTTGCGCGCGCACATCAGGCTGGACTCGTTGAGTACGGCAAAGTCTGCATCATCGGCGAGCGCGAGCCGTACCGAATCGACGGTGGCGAAATCGCCCTCCATCTCCAGCGAGTCGAAGCCCACCGCTTCGGCGTAACGCGCAAAAAACAATACGTTGATGCTCATGCCTGGTCCGCCTTGAAATGCCCGCTTTTGCCGCCGAGCTTTTCCAGCAGGCGAATGCTTTCGATGGTCATCCCACGGTCCACGGCCTTGCACATGTCGTAGATCGTCAGGGCCGCGACGCTGGCGGCGGTGAGGGCTTCCATCTCCACGCCGGTCTGGCCGGAGAGTTTGCAGCGCGCCACGATATTCACCGCATCCACGCCATCGGCACTGAGCTCTACTTTGACGCCGGTGAGCATCAGCGGGTGGCACAGGGGGATCAAATCACTGGTTTTTTTCGCCGCCTGGATCCCGGCGATGCGGGCCACGGCAAACACGTCGCCCTTGGGGTGGGCGCCATCGACAATCATTTTCAGGGTCTCGGGCAGCATGCGCACACGGGCTTGCGCCACCGCTTCACGGAACGTCACGGCTTTATCGGTGACGTCGACCATGTGGGCGCGACCTTGGGAATCGAGATGAGTCAGCACGGGGTTACTCCTGATCAGGAGCACCGATTGTAAACCCGGCGGTCAGATTTGCGCATGCCTTTGTGGGAGCTGGCTTGCCTGCGATGCAGGCACCGCGGTGTATCAGCTACACCGCGGTGATGCTATCGCAGGCAAGCCAGCTCCCACAAAAAGCCTGCTCCCTACCGACCGTGTTTACAGATGGGACTCTGCGTACTCGGCCAAAATCGAACGAGGAACCCCTTGCAGCGCAATATGCACGCCGTTCGGGAAGTCTTTGAAGCGTTCCGTCAGGTAGGTCAGCCCGGAGCTGGTCGCGGACAGGTAAGGGGTGTCGATCTGTGCCAGGTTGCCCAGGCACACCACTTTGGAANCTCTGCGTACTCGGCCAAAATCGAACGAGGAACCCCTTGCAGCGCAATATGCACGCCGTTCGGGAAGTCTTTGAAGCGTTCCGTCAGGTAGGTCAGCCCGGAGCTGGTCGCGGACAGGTAAGGGGTGTCGATCTGTGCCAGGTTGCCCAGGCACACCACTTTGGAACCGGCGCCGGCACGGGTGATGATGGTTTTCATCTGGTGCGGCGTGAGGTTCTGGCACTCATCGATCAGAATCAGGCTTTGCTGGAAGCTGCGCCCCCGGATGTAGTTAAGGGATTTGAACTGCAACGGTACTTTGCTGAGGATGTAATCGACGCTGCCATGGGTGTTTTCATCATCCATGTGCAAGGCTTCGAGGTTGTCGGTGATCGCCCCCAGCCACGGTTCCATTTTTTCCGCCTCGGTGCCGGGCAGGAAGCCGATTTCCTGGTCCAGGCCCTGCACGCTGCGGGTCGCGATGATGCGGCGATAACGCTTGGTCACCATGGTCTGCTCGATGGCGGCAGCCAGGGCGAGGATGGTTTTACCGGAACCGGCGGCGCCCGTCAGGTTGACCAGGTGGATGTCCGGGTCGAGCAGCGCATACAGCGCCAGGCTCTGGTAGATATCACGCGGTTTCAGGCCCCAGGCTTCCTGGTGCAACAGGGGTTCCTGATGCAGGTCGAGGATCAGCAGCTTGTCGACCTGGATCTCTTTGATCCAGCCCACAAAACCCTGTTCGTCGATGATGAATTCATTGATATGCACGGCCGGCAGGTTGTCGATCAGTTGTACCTGGTGCCAGGTGCGGCCGTGGTCTTGGCGGGTTTCCACCTTGCTGACCAGGTCCCAGAATGAGCCGGTCACGGTGTGATACCCACGGGACAGCATGGATACGTCGTCAACCAGTTGGTCGGTGCTGTAGTCCTCGGCCGCGATCCCACACGCACGGGCCTTGAGGCGCATGTTGATGTCTTTGGTCACCAGCACCAGGCGCAGGTCCTTGTCATGCGCGTGCAGGTCGATCAATTGGTTGATGATTTTGTTGTCGTTGAGGTTTTCCGGCAGCAGGCTGTTGGGCTCGCGGCCCTTGCTCATCAGGATCGACAGCAAGCCCTTGGGCCCGCTCTTGCCGCGCTGGATCGGCACGCCGACTTCCACATCTTCAGGAGACGCTTCGCCCAATGTCTTGTCGATCAGGCGGATGGCCTGGCGACATTCGGCGGCAACGCTGTGGTGCCCGCTTTTGAGTTTGTCGAGTTCCTCAAGCACGATCATCGGGATGGCGACGTGGTGTTCTTCAAAGTTGAGCAGAGCGTTTGGATCGTGGATCAATACGTTGGTATCAAGCACATAAAGGATTGGCTGGTCGGAAGAAGGGGTGCGTCCATGATCATCCATACTCGGTCACCTTTTGTGGGAGCCAGTCGACGCAATACCTGGGCGGTGCTGCGCCTCGATTCGACCACCGAATGCACCTGAGGGACGTCAAGTGCATGCCCACATGAGGAGTCTTGGAAGACGCCACCTGTGGTGCAGGTTTCGGCGATCTGACTTCGTAATACCGCAAAACCTGTGACACTAAAAAGCACTTTGACGCTTTTTTGAAGTTTATTTTTCAGGATGACGAATAGCACTAGCCGAGTGCCAGCCACCCCGTTAAAGTCGGAAGTCCGCCTGCATCGATTTGTCGCACAAAATCGCCCCAAGATCGCCTCATCCCCAACAGGGCCGGGCACTTCATCTTTTTATCGAAAGGCTTCCCGGCAGTCCTGCCAACCCAGCCCACTTTGCGCCGTTGCCTGTAGCAACATCGGCAAAGCGACCCGCGCCTTGTCTTGGGTGTCGTGAAACACAATCACCCCTTTGCGCCACAACAGCATCAGCGTCAGCACGCGCTGCGCCGACTCATCGGCCTTGAGCTTGCCAGGGTCATCCTGGGAGTCGATGTCCCACAGCGCCACCTGCAAGCCCTGGGACTGGAAGAAGCCCTGGCTGTCTGCACGGCGTTGGCCGTAGGGCGGGCGGAATAGAGGGACGTAGTTTTCCGGCATCAGGTTTTGCGCCAGCGAAGCGGTGCGGGTGATGGAACCTTGCCACTCCACCCAATGGCTGTGGGAGCGGTATTGCCAGCCCTGGGTGCCCACGCACTGGCCTTGGTACAACGCCTGCACATCGCTGGCCGAACTGCGTTCGACGCGGGTTTGCAGGCTGCTGCCGAGCACAAAAAACGTCGCGTTCATCTTCTGCTTGCGCAGGTAATCGGCCAGCCAGTCGGTATTGCCGCTGACCGGCGCCGGGCCGCCGTCGAAGGTCAGCAGGAACATCCGGTCGTTGAATTCGTCGCCATTGCGCTCATGGTCGCCGAAGCGTGCGATTTCGCTGCTGATCTGCGGAAACAGCGCGGCCTTGCGCAGCAATTCGTCCAGGTAGCGCTCATGAAAGGTGTGGCTGGGGCCAGCCCAGCCTATATAGAAAGAATTGTCGCTGACCTCGAACTTGCCCGCTTGCTCGCGCAGATCGTCCATGTTCTCCACCAGGTAGCAGAACGAGGCGTCTTCCTCGCAGCTCTGTTGGGCGAAGGTGTAGTTCTCCAGCAGGCGCTGCCAGAGCTGGCGGCGCAAGTCGTCGATGGCGGCCAGGTTGATGATCTTCAAGCCCAGGCGCTGCTTGAGCGCCGCATCATCCTGGGCTTCGCTGGCCAACAGGCTGTGGGCGAACATCAGGATCTCTGCACGTGACGCCACATCGAACAGCGCCGGGCTGGCGAGCTTTTCGGGCCAGGTGCCACGGTCCAGGCTGGCCACATCCACCGGCGCGGCCTGAACATTCAGGCACAGCAGGCATGCCGACAACAAAAGCGCTATTCGCACACGGGGTCTCCTTCTCCAGAGTTACCGGCCATCATAACGGATCATGCCTATCGCCATCATAGGTGGAGTCAAAACGCCCAAGCCCCTAGAATCGCCGCACGATTTAAGGAGACGACTTCATGCTGACGGTGATTTCCCCCGCCAAGACCCTCGATTTCGAGACCGCGCCTGCCACTGAGCGCTTTACCCAGCCGCAGTACCTGGACCATTCCCAGGAGCTGATCGAGCAACTGCGCGAGTTGAGCCCGGCGCAAATCAGCGAGCTGATGCACGTGTCCGACAAGATCGGTGGCCTCAACGCCGCACGCTTCGGCAGTTGGACCCCAGCGTTCACCCCGGCCAACGCCAAGCAGGCGCTGCTGGCGTTCAAGGGCGACGTGTACACCGGCCTCAACGCCCAAACCTTCAGCGACGCCGACTTCACCTACGCCCAAGACCACCTGCGAATGCTCTCGGGCCTCTACGGCCTGCTGCGCCCCCTGGACCTGATGATGCCGTACCGTCTGGAGATGGGCACCAAGCTGGCCAACGCCCGTGGCAAGGACCTGTACGCCTTCTGGGGCACCCGAATCAGCGAATGGCTGAACGAAGCCTTGGCTGCGCAAGGGGACGACGTGCTGCTGAACCTGGCGTCCAACGAGTATTTCTCGGCCGTCAAGCGCACGGCCCTGAACGCACGGATCATCAATACCGAGTTCAAGGACTTGAAGAACGGCCAGTACAAGATCATCAGCTTCTATGCCAAGAAGGCCCGGGGCATGATGAGCCGTTTTGTGATTGAAGAACGCATCAACGACCCGGCCAAGCTCAAGGCGTTTGATGTAGCGGGTTACCGTTTCAATGCGGAGCAGTCCAAGCCGGATAACCTGGTGTTTTTGCGCGATCACGCACCGGAATAAAGCTCTCGAAAGCACAGATGTTCAAATGTGGGAGATTCTATGGTTGAGGGGAAGTCCCCAAAACCGCTTTTGACTTGTACTCACTCTGATTTTTCAGGAGTGAAAACGCGATCCGTGCCAGCTTGCG